>JAKLEG010000465.1 GCA_022703175.1 Myxococcota bacterium
GATGGCCATTTCGACGTGGAGGCGTTCTACATCCCCCGAATTGGTTTGGTGAGCGACATCGACGCCGAAGGGGTTGACGTGTTGCACGCCGGCCACCATGGCCGTAAAACCTCCACGTCGATGGAGTTCGCCGACCGCTTGCTGCCCAACGACGGCAAGAGCCGCAACTTCATGATGGGCGTGAGCGAAGCCCACACCTTGTCGCCGTACCAGATCGTGTTGGATACCGTGTTTGACAATAACCGTTTGCGCAACGGCTACGCTTGGACCACGCGCGTCGCCGACGGCGGTGCCACCGCCGCCAAGCTTATTAATGCCGCTGGCGGCCACGTCATCATCCGCACGGCCGATCACGGCGCCCGCTACTACATGCAGGCGATCAAGGGTGATGGCACGGTGGTGAGCACCAAGCGGTACGATTCCGTGCGGGCCTGTCCGTAAGTACAGCGCTCCCTGTGTTTTTTTGGGGCTCGGCTACGGCTAGTCGCCGAGGAGGGCGGCGCGATTCTGCCAGAGTCCAAGGCCCAAGCGCCACACGGCCATCGCTTCATCCTTCCAGGAGATATCCGCGGACTCCACGGTGGGGAGCGTGTCGGGCGGCAGATAGAGGCTGTACAGGTTGCTTTCGGCGTTGCGCAGGTAGCCGGCGTCTAGGTGGTCGTTCACCAACGACAGGTTACCACCGCCCGCCACTAAGGCTTTGCTGGCGTCGGTGAACGGTAGGCCGGTCACAAGTCGACCTTCCTGGTTGATGAAGATCTCACGACCAACGTGGCGGTAACCGCCTGGGGCAAGTCCTGGGATGCCGCTGAATGGCGGGACCCACGGCACGATGTCTTGGCCGTTGCGCACTCGGTCGTGCAACTCGCCCAAACCAAGTTGGTTGTAGGCTGCTGCGGCGTTCGGATCGAGCGCGCGCGCCGAGCCAATGGTGACCTGGCGTTTGATGTTGTAGCCCGCAAGCTTCAGCAGCAGGCCGAGGATGGTGATTTCTGCACCCCCTTTGGAGTGTCCGAGCAACACCAGGTTGTTGGTCTTCTTGGGGTCGAGCTCACGTAGCTTTGCCATGGTGTCGGGCAACCCGCCCAGCACCTGGGTGAAGAAGCCCTCATGGAAGTGCGCCTGGTTGAGGCTGGTTTGCAGCTCCTTGGGCAAGTTACTGAACTTGATGCCGAGATATTTTTCCAAGTAGGCGCGGACGGTCATGGCCTTGCCACCCGCTGGCGCATCCTTGGAAACGCTCACGCCGCCAGTTTTCGGGGCGACGCTGACATACTCATCCAGGCTCACCGATCGCGCTCGGGCGTCGGTGAAAATATCGAGACCGCCGAGCGTGCCGCGGTCGCTGATGAAGACGTAGGTGTTGTGCCGGAAGAGGGCCAGCTCGAAGTTGTTTTTTTCGACAAAGCGCAGGTTTTCTTTGCTGACGCCCTTGGTGGTGAGGAAGCGCTCAACCTCGAATTTATCTTGGCTGTAAACCCCAGAGGCGATGCGTTCACCGATATAGAGGTTGTAGGGATCGTAGCCGGGCGCCTCTGTGCGCCAACGTAACACCGTGGTGTCGAGCAGGGCGCGAGCCTCTTCTGCTGGCATCGTGAGCAAGCGCTCGCCTTTAGAATCGCGTTGTTGGCGCACGTCGGCAGGCATTTCGAACTGCGAAGATAGCCGGAATTCCAGCGCTTTTTTGACGTCATCGGCAGAAATATCGCGGACGTTTTGGTCGGCATCGGGTTCTGCGATGACGCGATCCAGGCGGGTGTAAGCCAAATACGGCATGGCGAACTGCACGCTCGCTTGGCCGTCGGTGCCCTCTACCCAGCGCACAAATTGCCATTCGTTCTTGCGAGATTCAAAATCCCGGTAGCGGAAGGTGTCGGTGCCGTCTTCGAGGTTGCGTCGTGCAGATTCCTCGGTGAGCTTGGTTTGGTCTTCGGGGTCGCCAAAGTGGCCGAATTCTACCGCTCGCGCCAATGGCGTCAGGGGCGCGGAGGTGAGTAGGAGCTCGGCAAACCGAGTGTCCATGCGGATGCAATCGCCCTCGACCACGAGGCCCTTCAAGCGTTCATTGGGTACGCCCATATTGGCGAGGCGCGCTTCAAGCGCTCTGAGGATATCGGCCGGGTTCTTTTTGTTGCTTCCGACGAGCGGATTTAGGGCGGTGGCGTGCGGGGCCACGGTGTTGTCTTTGGCGCGGTAGTTCCAGCTGCGCCACGTCAGGCCCAGGGTCGCGCCCAAATGCAGGTAAGGGGGCGGCAGGGGGGCGGGCGCATCGCTACCGTAGAGGTGCTGTTTTATTCGGTCACCAACGCTCTTCAGCACTTGCTCAACCGTACGGGCGTCGTTGGTGTCCAAGCGCAAGGGCGTGGCTCCGGTGATCTCCTCGCGGGCGCCATCGTCGCGGATAAGAAACAGCTTGGCTGGCGAAATGCTCTCGCCATGGCCTTCGGGGACTTGGAAGGCCACGCCAGCGTAACCCATCTGGCGGACGTAGTGGCTTGTGCGCACGGCCGCTTGTTCGAGCCGCATGCGCGGCGTGAGCTCGGCGGGTTGGGTGGCATCCAGCACACGTGGCGATGCCAGGCCGCGCAACACCAGCATGTCACGCTCGCTTGCCAGTTTATGTACGTGCGGGCCAATGATTTTCAGAACTTCATCTTTGACCTTGTGCAAGCTTTCGAGCCGGTCGAGCCCGCGGAGGTAGGGGCCAACGCGATCGCCCAAGAGGTCGCGGTCTCTTTCGGGTGTGGTTTGGTACAGCGCCAAAATCAGCTGCGCCTCGTCGACACCGTTCTCGTTCGTGATGACGGCAAACCCCTCTTTATCGAAAATGAGCGCCTTGAGCAGGAAGATGCGCTCTTGCACCGACAGCGAGGCAAAGCTGCCGGTTGTCGGATCTGGGTTGGCGCGGTGGAAATTCAGGATTTCGGTCGCAGGAATTTCGTAGGTGGCGCGTGCCGGCGAAAACACCACAGCGCGGGCCAGGTGCTGGGCGTAAAACGAGCGGGCCTCGCCCGAGGTGAGCTTGTCGTAGCCGCGAGTGCCGAAACCGGCGATGTACTCGGCCAGCGTCCGTCGATCGGCGTCGGAAGGGGTGGCGGCGAGCATGTTCTTCAGCACGATCTCGGCCTGCTTACGCGTGACCACGTTGCCGCCGTGCTGCAATACCCAGCTCTTGTTGTCCACGGCGCAGGCGACTGCAAAGGCCCGCTCCATCAGTGGCATGATCTTGGATTCGGCGCCTCCAGCCAGGGCTTTGGCAATCGCAGTATTGCCGTGCTCGCGCACCTCACGGAATCCAGCCGAGAGATTGGGTGTCGGGGTTTTAGCTTGGGTCGCTACTTTTTGCAGTGTGGGTACGGCACGCGGTTGCGGCTCTGCCAACATCTGCATTTGCGCCTTAGGAATCAGGCCGTGCAACACGCGTGCGACATCGGGGTCGCCGTACTGGTCGGCTTGTCGGGCGCGTTGCTGCAGGTCGGCGAGCGAGACCGAACCCCGCTTAAGGAGCTCTTGCAATTCCGGCTTGCGTTCCAGAATCGCGCGGTCGCCGGTCGTCAACAGGGAATTCAACGAGATATTGCCGGCCATCAGGTGACCTCCGTCGCGAACTATCTTATCGAAGGCCGGAATATACCTAAGAAATTGATGTGGGGGAAGAGCAGGCGGCAAAGCGGGTCGTCGAAAAGCCCACGTGATGCGGATCGGGGCATGGCTTTCGACTCATGAGGGGTGTGACCGTGGCCACGCCGATAGCGATGCTTTTACGCTTCACCAGAGTGATAGGGTGTGAGCTCGCGTCTCGTCGCTTACTGGCGTGTGGTGCGTGCTGGGAATTTGCGACGGCACGCTGAGTGACACAACAGCAGCCCCAACATCATCGCCAGCGGTGTGGGTGAAACCACCTGACAACCGCTGTTGTGAGCCTTGGCGACAGGGGTGGCCTCGACGGGGTCCACAGGAGAGAATGCTGCGCGACAGCTTGCCACTTCAACCGGCGTGCCCACACACAGCGCAGGCTTGCGGCTGATCGGCCCCAGTGAACCATTGGCCACGCCCACCACCAGGTGCCGGGCACCGTTCATCTCGACGCTTTCGCTGCCGGCTTTGAGGTCGGAAAGCTGTACCACCTGGGTGTAGTTGGCGCCATTATCGACCGCGAGAAACAACGCCAAATCGGCCAACTCTTCAGCTGTGCCCACAAGCGCGGCGGTCATGTTACTGCGTCCGCCTGCCGAGACCGTGAGGTACTTGCTTGCGGCGTAGGAGACGCGGAAAAGCGCATCTTGGTAGGGCGCTGCTTCCTCAACCATTGCCAACGCAGGGAAGTCTGCACCTTCCGGGTAGCTTGCGACGGCATCGGCATGGCTATCGGTGTACAAGTTGAAACGCGCGAAAGAGTGAAATACCTCAGAAAATCTCGTATTGTAGGGGTCCTCAAGCAGGCTTGGCAGCACCTCGAACCACGTTGGGTTGTCGATACCCCTAGCGCCGTTTTCCACGCGTTCCCAAAGCGTGCGCACCGCGGTGTTGCCCACCTGTTCGGTGAGGAACTCAAAGAAGATGGCACTCCCGTAGCTGAAGGTGTCCACCGGGCCCGATAGCGGCAGATTCAGCGGATGATCTGGATTTTCGAAGTAGCCCGAGATGAGCCACTCAAAGTCGGTCAGCGTTGGGTCAAACGTTTCGGTCGCCCATACGGCTGTACCTTCGCTCAACACCGACCCTTGATCCACGTCATAGGCCGCCTGCACCGCGTGAAAAAACTCGTGGCTTCCTAAGACCCGAATGGCTTCACGCTGCGAGTTGTAGCCGTAACCGGCGAAATCGTTCTCTTGCAGCATGTAGCCTGCGCATTGGTCGGGATTTAACAGGCCGCAATTGTCCAACTGAAAGGCGCCGTCGCCGTTGCCACCGAAATCTACGAGGTAGACGTCGAAGCGGGCGTCACCACCATTGTCGGTGATGCTGGTATCGGCCAGCGGCGCACGGAAACCGAGCGTATCCCGATAGAAGCTCAACACCTCG
>JAKLEG010000466.1 GCA_022703175.1 Myxococcota bacterium
GAACATCCGCAACGTGGCCTACAAGGTGCCGGTGGAGTTTATCCAAGAGAACATGGTGTTGTTCGTAAAAACCGAGGACCTCCTGGAGGTGAAGAAACGGGTCACGAAGTACCTCCGGGCTGAGCTGCGCGCCCACAACCCCTTTGCGATTTCGCTGCGCGATGCCGAGCCGCCCAAGCTTGAGCTGCAAGATATCATCGACCGGTACTCGAACGTGGGCAGCAAGAGCATCCGTGACGACTACTACATCTCACCCGACCGCAAGATGCTGCTGCTCATCGCTAAACCGATGTGGGACTCGAACGACTTGGGCAAAACCAAGGCGTTGGTGGACAGGTTGAACGCTGATTTTGCCGCCTATTCGGCCAACAACCCGCGCGGTGTGAAGCTGGTCGAAGACTACAGCCTGATGCCCAAGACCGGCACCATCGCCTACGGCTTTACCGGTTCGTACAAAACCAACGTGGACGACTCGTTTGCCATCGCCGACTCGCTGCAGCCGGTGACGGTGTTGGCGTTTATTGGGATTCTGATCATCACGCTGGTCTTCTTCCGCAAGATTTGGCCATCGATGATCGTGCTTACTGGCACCGTGCTAGGCACCGTCCTGGCGATGGGCTTCACCTACATCACGCTGGGCCAACTCAACATGATCACGAGCATCTTGGGTGGCATTTTGATGGGCTTTGGGGTGGATTACGGCATTCACTTCACCTACCGCACCCGCATCGAGTTGGGGCTTGGCAAACGTTACGACATCGCCATCCGGGATGCGCTTATCAACGCTGGGCGGCCCGCAGCCATTGCAGCCATCGTCACCGGTGGCTCGTTCATGGTGCTCATGGTCTCGGAGTTTCGCGGCTTCTCGCAGTTTGGTTTTCTGGCCGGCACCGGCACCATCATTATTGGTCTGACCTTGTTCTCGTTTTGTCCGGCGGTGTTGGCGTTGCTCGGGCGTTATTGGCCCAACCTGCCCGAGAAGATCGTCGGTAAAATGGACCCGACTTTGCGTAACAAGCAGGGCGGCGAGGTCCGTATTCCTCGGCCAGGGAGGCTTCTGGTCGCCTGTTCGGCGGTGGTGGGGGTGATGAGCCTCGCGGCGTTGGGGGTGCGCTTCAATTATAACAGTCGGGCGCTCATGCCCGAAGGTCAGGCCTCGGTGCGCCTGCAAGACGAGATCAATGAGCGCTTTAAGATCTCTAGCGACCCGACCGCCATCTACACGCGTGATCTCGACGAAACCAAAGAGGTGTACGACGAGCTGACGCTCAATGCCGACAAGTATCCCACCATCAACCAGGTGGTCTCGATTTATTCGTTTGTGCCGCCACCCGAGACGGCCGCGAAGAACGCCGAGATCCTGGCGCAGTGGAAGACGGAGCTAGACCAAATCGACGTGTCATTGCTGCCCGACGCGGTGCTGAAGAAGAAGCCGCTGTTCGACAAGATCATGGCGGTGAAGCCGTTTGGCGTGAATGAGGTGCCGGAGGTTTACGCCAAGCAGTTCCGCCACCTAGAAACTGCGCGACCCGAGAATCGCGGCTACCTAACCTATATCTACCCGCGCGTGGATCTCTGGGATGGCGCGCAAATGATCGAGTTTGCCGACCAGACGAACGTCATCACCACGGCGAGCGGCCATCAGTACCGTTCGGCAGGGTTGCCCATCCTGTTTGCGAAGCTTGCGCGCATCGTGCTGTGGGACGGCAAGGTCACCGTGTTGCTTGCGGCAATCTGGATTTTGCTTATGCATTACTTAGATTTCCGCTCGGTGGTGTTAGCGGCCGCGTCGGTGATACCGCTGGGCGTGGGACTGTTGTTGATGCTTGGCGTGATGTCGGTGACCGGCGCCCGGCTCAATTTCATGAACATCATTATCTTGCCGATTTTATTAGGGTTTGGGGTTTCACACGGGCTGTATCTGTTGCATCGCTTCCTGGAGGGGGTTTCGCCCGTGGTGTCGTTGCGTTCGGTCGGTGCAGCCGTCGCCTCATCCACCCTCACGGCCATTGCCGGCTTTGGATCATTGTTCGTTGCGAGCCATAACGGCCTTAAGTCGATGGGCATGGTGGCCTGTTTAGGCCTGACCACGACCTTGGTGGTCTCGTTCACCGTGCTGGCTGCGGTGCTGGAGCTGATTCACGACAAGCGCTTGAAAGACCCTGGTTTTTCGCAAGCAGGGGACGCGCCCGAGCGTGGCGATGTTGAGCTACCAGCGTTAGGGGAGTTGGCGGAGCCGAGCGAGTAGGGCACGTGGGGGAGGTCACGGCGAGCATGACCTCCCCGCATCTTCGAGTTTATTGAATCGGCGTGCAGATGTTCGGTGTGGGGGTCGCGTTGATGACCCAGGTGGCAAATGCTGTGCGCTTGATGCTGCTGCCGGCAGGGGCATCACCTACGTGCACCGGGCTGGCGTTACCATCGGGGCCTTTGAAGCCCTTGTCGTTCACTGAACCGTAGAGCACCACATCAATGGGCAGGCTGGAACCTGTGATACTGCCCGCAGTCATGTGAAAGAGCGCCACGGCATCGGCCTGATCGCTGCCGCTGTTTTCCAGGTCGGGGTTCAGGTCTACGGCCTGATTCAGCGTCGGCGAGGCGTTTGCTGCCACCGAGTTGGGCCCTCCTACTAAGAAGCAGGCGCCGGGTGCCACGATGCCGGTGAGTTGCAGCACGCAGTTCGGGCTCTGGGCGCCGCTGCACGGCGCACCGTAGGCCGCGCCAGCCCACGCTAACGAATAATTTGCGAGGTCCACGGCACTGCCGGTGCCGTTGTACAGCTTGATCCATTCGTGGTTGCTGTCGGCGACGCCGTTCGGGTCGTAGAGGACCTCGGCCAGCAATACGCCTACAGGTGGGGTCTCAGTAATTTCCAGGGCAGCCATCACCGTTGTGGTGTTAACGGTCGCGGTGATTTGGACGCTGGCCGGAACAGCGCCAGCCGTGACGTCAAAGCTTTGGTTGATACTCCCTTGTGGCACGAGGACGGATGCCGGCACCGCGCTCAACCCTGCGCCGGTGGTGTTGATCGTTACCAGTTGGCCGCCGTTGGGCGCCGGATGGTCCAAGGTCACCGTGTAGGTTTGCGTCTGACTGACCAGAATGGAGCTAGCCTGGGGTGTGAGGCTCACCGGCACGGCTGGGAGCGTTGGATCCCAGACGTTAGCCGTGACGTCGAACGAGAGGCTGTCGAGCGTGGCTGTCAGCAGCACGTCGGTGCCCAATTCGATGCCTGAGAGCAGCACTTCGGCGCTGGTTTGGCCGGCTGGGATTGTGACGCCGTCGCCGGTCACCGTGACCACAGCCTCATCGGCCGAGGTCACTGCCACAAACGTGTTGGTGCTGCCGCTGTGACTGAGCGTGACCAAGAGCTTGGGCGCGCTGGATGCGTCGATTTGGCCTTTTTGCAGGTTCACCACCGCCGGCCCGAAACTTGCCAGCACTGGCGGGCCCACCTGGAGGTCTTGGCTGTTACGGGGCCAGAGTTTGTCGCGGTTCCAGGTGTAGCGCAGCACTCCGGTGATTGCGGGGAACGCTTGGCCTTCGCTGGGCGCCGGGGTGATCGCGTACAACCCATCGTCAACGCTCAGGTTTCCGGTCACCAAGAACTCATTTTCAACAATTTCGCCGGTCTCGCCGACGGGGGTCGTGTCCAAGACAGTGACGTTTTGCACCGCCACCAACACTGCCTCATAGGCGTCTATGAGGCTGCCGCCAGGGGCGATATCGGCCGGGCTTACGACGGTGGCTGGGACGCTGAACGGGCCCTCGCCGGTTTTCGTGATGGTGACGCGGTCGAGCTCCAGGCCACCGTGGAAATCGGCGATGGCACCGGTGATATTTACGCTATTGCCCACCGCGACGGTGGGGGCGCTGCCGGTGAAGACGTAAACGCCGGAGTACTGCGCTCCGTCATAGGTGGGGTCGGCCGGATCGACCTGTACGAAGATTGCTTTGGCGCCCACTGCCGTGACGATGGCATTTTGCACGGTCACCTGCGCGCCGACAGCAATGGTGCGATGTTTGATGGCATAGATGCTGGCGGGGCACGCCTCGGCTCCGGGGTTGGCGTCGTTCGGGCAGGCGTCACAGAGATCACCTTTGTCGTCACCGTCGCTATCTGCCTGGTCCAGGTTCGCTTCGTCGGGGCAGTTGTCGAGGGTGTTCAGGATCGTGTCGCCATCCCGATCGTTGGGATTTACGCCGGGGCATGAGGTGGTGTTGGCCGCCAGTGGGCAAGGGTCGCAGGCGTCGCCCACGTCGTCATTGTCGCTATCGGCCTGCAGGTTGTTATCCAATGGGATGGCAGGGTTAAACACGCCCACGCAGTTGTCGACATCGTCGTCGACGCCATCGCCATCGCCGTCATTACCGCTGGGCATGCCGTCGAATTCACCCGGACGCAGGGGCGTGCAGGAGGGTTCGCCGGTGGGGGTGCCGCAGAAGAACAGGTCGTAAGGAGAGCCCCCTGCTTCGCCGCGCAAGGTGGCCACGGTTTTCGTGGTTTCTTGTTTGGCGCAGATCGACTTGTCGGTGCTGCAGACGCTCAGCGCCTCACAATTGGCGGCGTTGGCGGCGAGCCCTGTGACAAGCGCGGTGTCGCCATACAGTGGCTTGCCGCTACGCATGACGAGCGTTACGTCAGTCATTTCGGCATCTAACACCGCGCGGTAGCCACTGTGCGTCGCGGCGTTCCAGATGGTGATGTCGGCGACGCGGCCGGGAAGCAGCGAGCCTAACACGTCCTCGAAACCCATCAGCTCGGCCGACCAATGCGTGGCCATGGCCACCAAGTCAGCATCCGAGAAGTAGCCGTTCCAATAGACGTTGTTCCAGTTTTCGGCGCACTTGAGCTCGCGCAACATGTTCACCGAGCCGGAGGCAGTCCAGTCGGTGCCTAACGCGATGGTGGCGCCCATGCGGTCATACATCGGGGCGTCGGCGGTAACGCCATACAAGTCGGTGTTGCTACGCGGCGACCAAATGAGGCCGGTGCTCTCGGTGGCCATCATGGCGA
>JAKLEG010000467.1 GCA_022703175.1 Myxococcota bacterium
GTTGTAGAACTGCCCCCAGCCGGGCAAGACAGCGCGGTAGAGGGCGCCGACTTTGCTGCGTTTTTCGACGGCGTTTTCGGCCAACGCAATGAGCCCGACGCGCGCGATCGAAACGTCGGCGGCCAGCAAGACCTCACCGGTTTTTGCTGAAACCAAGCGAGCCGTGAGCAGGAAGTCTGCACCCGCTTCGGCGACCGAACCCAGTACCAACGCCTGGGCACCCAAGAACGTACCAATTTGCTGTGCGGTCGTGGCATCAAACCCAGCGGTGTTCTGCAGTGTTACCTCTTTGGCGAGCTCTGCGAGCCGGGTGCGTTCTACGAGCTTGATGGCATGCGACTCCACCAGCTTGTTGGCCAAAAGTTCGCTCGTGACCTTGCCGAGCTGTTTGGCGCTCACCTCGGGGCCGATTTCGTCAAAGCTCAGCACCGCTAAGCGGTCGAGGGAACCACTTTTCAGCGGTGCATAATTTTCGGCAATTTTGCCGGCGAGCTCGGTGACCGCCGTAGGCAACTCGTTACCAGGTGCTTGAGCCTGGGCGTCGGCTGCGACCAACGCGCTGGTGTTTGCGAGCGCGACAGCGATCACTGTGCGAAAAATGATGTGGCAGGAATTCATCGACATCAACTCCCGGGCTAGGCCGACTCTGGCTTCTTGGGGATCACATAGCGGTTCACACAGTGTCAATCAGGGTTCGTCCTACGCCCCTCGGCGGGCGGCCGTTGTGTCTGCCGTTCTCCACAGAGTTTGCCCTCGCGCGCGCCTCGCATTATACCGAGGCGACTCGTTCGGGAGGCCCGCGTGGCAGCATTCGTACTTGTCCGTAAAGACTCCTATTTTGACTCGGTTTTGCTGATGCGCATTTCGCGTGATCTGAAGGCGCAAAAGGGTGTCGAGGACGCCGTGGTCGCCATGGGCACGCCACACAACCGTGAGCTTCTGGCCAAGAGTGGCTATCTGGACTCGACCCTTGAGAGCGCCACTGCCAACGATTTGATCATCGCGGTGCGCGCCGTGGGGCTTACTGACGCCCAGCTCAAGGAGCGTGTGGACACCCTGTTGTCGGCGCGCCCCACCCCCCAGACTGCGGCAGCGCGGCCGACGTCGCTTAAAGCGGCCGTGGCTGAGGTTCCAGCCGCCAATCTGGTGCTGATCTCGCTGCCCGGGGAGCACGCCGCGCGCGAAGCCCGCAAGGCGCTGTTGTTCGATAAACACGTGATGCTCTTCTCCGATAATGTGCCGGTAGAAGACGAAGTGGCGCTGAAGCGCTTGGCGCGTGAGCGCGGCCTATTGATGATGGGGCCCGACTGCGGCACCTCGATCATCAACGGCAAACCCTTGGCCTTCGCCAACGTCGTGCGCCGCGGCCCCATCGGCATCGTCGGAGCTGCGGGTACGGGCATCCAAGAGATCAGCGCCTGCATTCATCGTTTGGGCGGTGGGGTGTCACAGGCCATCGGCACTGGTGGTCGGGATCTCTCCGACGCGGTGGGCGGCATCATGGTGCTGTTCGGTATTGAATCATTGGCGCAAGATCCTGCCACCAAGGTGCTGGTGGTGGTCTCGAAGCCGCCTTCGCCAACGGTGGCCGAAAAGGTCATCGCGGCCGTGGCGGCGGCCAAGAAGCCTGCCGTCATTCAATTCGTAGGTGACAGCAGACGTAAGCCACCCAAAGGTAGCAAGATTGTCTTTGCCGACAGTTTGGCTGGGGCGGCCGAGGCGGCGGTGAAGCTCGCACGCGTGAAGCCGCTTAGAGCCACGCGCCATGCCAGCGTTCAGACCCTGTCTCCCAAGCTCACCCAGGTACTTACGAAGAAACTCAAGCGCGGCGCGACCTTGCGCGGATTATTTTGTGGCGGCACCACCGGTGCCGAGGCGTTGGTGCTGCTTACCCGGGCCGGTCAACCGATCTTCTCCAACTTGCATAAGAAGGGCGACCTGAAGGTCGACGGGCTCGCACCCGTAAAAGGGCACGCGCTATTGGATTTGGGAGACGACGTTTTTACCGCAGGCCGGCCGCATCCGATGATCGAGCCCGTGCTTCGAAATGAGCGGCTCAAAGAAGAACTAAAAGACAAGAGCGTTGGCATCTTGCTGTTTGACGTGGTGTTGGGGTTCGGATCGCATGCCGATCCTGCAGGGGTTCTCGTCGAAGTCCTGGGCCCGGTGTTGAAGAAGCGTAAAAACCTCGTGGCAGTGGCTTCGGTGACCGGCACGGATGAAGATCCACAAAACTACACGGCTCAGTGCCAAAAGCTTAGCCAAGCAGGCGTTGCGGTGTTGGCCGACAATCGCCGTGCCAGTGAGCTGTGTGCGCAGCTTGTGAAGAAGGTGGGCTAACGTGATGAATCAAACCAAAGCCCTGTTCGGTAGCGATCTTAAGGTTATTAATCTGGGTTTGGCCTCCTTTGCCGACAGCCTCTTGCAAACGGGCGCTCAGGCCGTACAGGTGGACTGGAAGCCGATTGCCTTCGGGGAGACGCGCGTCTTGAACGCGCTCGACAACCTCGTGGGGTTGGATGGTGAGCTGCTCCCCAAAATCTGTGAGGCCAACGCCGAAGCCGTTCGCAGGTTGCTTGCGGCCAAGCCGGTGTTGACGCGCATCGGTCGTGCGTCGGACACCATCCCTGGGATGCGCCAAAACCTGGTGTTGCACTCAGGGCCGCCTGTCACCTGGGAACGAATGAGTGGCCCGACCCGCGGCGCGGTGATGGGGGGCTTGGTTTATGAAGGCCTGGCCAAAACCCCAGAAGATGCAGCGCAGCTGGCGGCGAGTGGCCAAATCGAGTTTGAGCCGTGTCATCACCACCAGTCAGTGGGGCCGATGGCCGGAATCGTTACGGCGAGCATGCCGGTGTGGGTGGTGGAGAACACCGCGTTCGGCAACCTGGCGTTTTCGACGTTGAACGAAGGGCTCGGCAAGGTGCTGCGCTACGGCGCCTACGATGAAACGGTCATTGCGCGCCTCAAGTGGATGGAGCGGGTGTTGGCGCCGATGTTGAACGAGGCCTTGGTTGCGCATGGTCCCATCGACTTGCGCAACGTCATGGCGCAGGCGCTGCAGATGGGCGATGAGGGCCACAATCGCAACCGTGCCGGCACCTCGCTGATCATTCGCGCACTGGCGCCGCATTTAGCGCAGAGCCACAAAGACAAGAGCGACGTTGCCCAGGTGTTTCGCTTCCTAGATAGCAACGACCACTTCTTCTTGAACTTGAGCATGGCGGCCGCCAAGTCCGCGCTCGACCCGACCCAGGGCATTCGCCACAGCACGTTCGTCTCCACGATGGCCCGCAACGGTACCGACTTTGGTTTGCGCCTGTCGGGCTTGGGCGACCGTTGGTTCACGGCCCCCTCGCCTATGGTGGAAGGGCTCTACCTGCCAGGTTTCACTGCGGCCGATGCGGCGCCCGATATAGGCGACTCGGTGATCACCGAAACCAGTGGCATCGGCGGTTTCGCGATGGCAGCGGCCCCAGCCATCGTGCAGTTCATTGGTGGCACGGCTGACCAGGCGTTGGGCTACACGCGCAAGATGTACGAAATCACCTTGGCCGAACATCCCACCTACAAGATCCCAGCGTTGGATTTTCGCGGCACGCCATGTGGCATCGACATTACCAAAGTTGTTGAAACTGGCATTGTGCCGGTGGTGAACACCGGGATTGCGCACAAGGTCCCCGGCGTGGGCATGGTGGGGGCTGGGCTCGTCAAACCCCCGATGGCATGTTTTACCGAGGCCCTCGTGGCCTTCACCGAGAAATACCAGGGAGAGCTGTCATGAAGTTTATCGACTTGAGCATTCCGATCGGCATCGGCACCCCCGCGTGGCCCACCTACGAGCCGCTGCAAATGAAGTACTTCAAGCGCCTCGCCCCCAACGGCGCCAACGGCCAACTTCTCACGCACTCGAATCATGTCGGCACGCACTTGGATGGCGAGATTCACTTTTACACGCCGGGCAAAGACATCGCCGACCTAAAGCTCGATTACCTCACCGGGCCTGCGGCCATCGTCGATTTGTCCGACTGCTGCGGCGCCTACGACGTCTACACCTCCAAAATGGTGGAGGAGAGGGTCGAGGTCAAAACCGGCGACATCCTGATCATTCACACGGGTTTTCACCACTTCGGTTGGGATCAACCCACCGCCGACGAAATCTCGTACATGGTGAAGCACCCCGGTCCCGACCGGGAGTTTGCGGTGTGGGCCAAAAAGAAGAAGCTCAAGTGGATCGGCGTCGACTGCGGTTCGGCCGACCACCCAATGAACACCATTATTCGTGACTGGATGCCTCGCCAAGCTCGCCAAGCCGACGCGCACTTCAAGCAGAAGTACGGCAAGAGCCTGGCCGAGTTCTACGATGATTCGAAGTACCAATTGATGCACTTGGAAATGTTCAATCACGGCATCATCCACGCCGAGTGCTTGGGTGGTGATATCGACTTGTTATTGAATCAACGCTGCGAAGTGGGCTGCTTCCCGTGGCGCCTGGTTGAGGGTGAAAGCTGCATCGCCCGCATCGTCGCGTACGTGGACGACAAGCGCTACGACGCGCTCATGAAAAAGAAAGCCCGCTGCAAGCTCACCAAGTGGGGTGACATCGCTGGCGCCAAGGCTGAGGCGTTGCATGGTTTGGGGCCGGCTAAGAAGTCGGCCAAAAAGAAGTAGCGTCTAGCACCTGTAACTGGTTGTTCCATCTGCGATTTCTTGGGGGGGAAAGGCCTTTCCCCCCGGCCGAGCCCCAGGGTCTCGGCCTCCCCTTTCTGCGGGCCTCAAGTGTGGCCAAAGCGCCCGCAACGCCCTTGGGCAACCTCATGGCGACCTCGTGTTGTGTCGAAGTCCAACCGTAACGGCACCGTGAATTCTCATTGAAACACGGTCGTCTGTGCTATTTCGTACAAGGCGGATTCGATCCTGATCACGACGCCCGTACCTCATGGCGGTGGTTTTCGGCAAACGCAGTCCACGCTTGAGGCCAACGGTCGGAGATGGCGT
>JAKLEG010000468.1 GCA_022703175.1 Myxococcota bacterium
TGGGCCGCGCTGCAGGTGCTGGTGCCGGTCGGACTGCCGCTGTTGCCGGCCGCGCCCAACCAGCCATCGTATTGGCCGGTCTCACGATTGAAGCGGTGGATCACCTGATTGTCAGACAAATACAGGTACGTGCTATCACCGCTCAATCCCAGGGGGTTGGCGAAGGCCGGCGCGGTGCCATCGAGAGGCACCGACGTGCCGTCATCGCACCAGGTCGGCGTGAGCTGCTGCGTCTTGCCGGCGCACGCCGCGGGGGTGCTCGGGGCCTGTGCGCCGATCTTGCCGACCCAACCCGCATAACGACCGGTGAGCAGATCATACCGTTGGATGCGACCGACTTTGGGATTGACTACGTAGAGATACGTGCCGTCTTGGTAGAGTCCTGCGGGGCCCTGCCATTGACCTTCCACCCCCAGCGCACCGTCGACGCTGTCGCTGGCCACCCCAACGTGGGTGCTACCGCCTATGCACCAACCGGGGGTTGGGTTTCCTTGCGTGGCCTCGGTACAGCCGGGTTGGCCACCTGTGGGTGTGTTAAGGACGCGGCCCAAAAAACCGGCGGCGGCGCCCGTGGCTGCGGCGTAGCGTTGAATGGAGCCACCGCTGTCACCGTTGCTCACGTACAGATAGGTCCCGTCGCCAGTGACGAAGCGGGGTCCGCTGAGGCTGCCCTCCTTGACGATATCTACGGCGGCGCCACCTACGCACCACCCTGGAGTGACGTCGCTTATGACAGCAGCGCTGCAGCCGGGGGCGCCGCCCGTGGGCGGAGTGGCAATGCCACCCACCCAGCCAATGTATCTGCCCGTATTTAAGTCGTATTTTGCCAGACGATGGGACTCGCCCTCGGTGCTGACGTACAACATTTGGTCGTCATCTACGAAAACGCCAGTGACGTCAGCGAGCCCGGCGTCATGGTCGGCCGCAATCGTAGGCAGCGTGGCCGGAATCTGTAAGGCGGCCTGGGCGCCCACCCAGGTCGGCAGCGGCGCCGCCAGACCCATGACCCGCAGGGTTGCGCTTATGTCGAAGTTTACGCCTAGAACGGCGCAGCGCCGGGTGAGTAGGGCCGTGTGTTCGCCAGCGCTTGGCGACTGTGCTGCCACACGCACTGAGCAGCTGCTGTCACCCGCCAGCTCACTCTGCACGCAGCCGTCATCCACAATGCTGAATGCTGCCGCGCCGGTTCCAGATAGGCTTGGTACAAGGCAACCGGTCGCTGGCGTCGTGCCCAGGTTCGAAAACGTTAAGGGTCTGCCCTCGGAGAGTGCGCCAACCGGGAGGCTGCCAAAATCGGCGCTCGTGGTCGACCAAGCCAGCACCGCGTTGGCGTCGAGATCGCCGGGTCGGGAGCTATCGGTGCTCGTAGGATCGTTGTCGGAGCGGGGCTGAGTCGCGTCGCTGTGGGCCGCGCCGGTATCACCAGGGGAGGGCGCGAGATCTAAGCGCGGAGAGTTGTAGAAGCAACCAGACAAGGCGAGGACGAACAGGCCCAACCGTTGGTGCGCGATGACGTACCGCAAGTACTTCATGACACGCAGCTATAGCCGATCGTATCGGCTTCGGCCACGCCTCGCGTGTCTCCACGAATTCTGTTGTGCGGAGTTGACACGCAAAAACCGTAGGTGTTTTGGTAGGCGCGGTGTCGGCGGACCCTTTCGGCGTCGACCTTCAGGGGGGCTCTTGATTATGAAGAATCTGTGGTTCGGTGTGTGGGGCCTAGCTGTGGCGGCGCTCTCAGGGTGTGGCGGTGACGACACAGGGAGCGATACGCCAAGCTCTCATCCTGCTTGCACGGTAGGCGCGACGCAGCTGTGCGCGTGCCCAGGGGATGTGGGAGGTGCGACAAGCGGCCTGGCGACCTGCTTGGCGGACGGCTCGGCATTCGGAGCCTGCGTTTGCCCCACCTGCGACTCTCACGAGTACACCGCGTGTGCCGACGACGGTCATCCCTACTACTACGACAGCTGCGACGCCCAAGAAGATCGGGTGACCACTTGCCCAACCAATGCGACCTGCGTCGAGGACGGGCTTACGGCTGGCTGTGAGTGCAACGGTTTTTGGACCGGGGTTCTGTGCGATAGTTGCTCCGCCAACTTTGTGGCGGATGGCAATTGCGACACCTGTGCCAGCGAGTGGACCGGCAGCGCCTGCGATGTCTGTCCTGCCGAGTTCGATGCGACCAACAATTGCAGTGGCTGTGCCAATCATTGGACCGGGGCCGCCTGTGACGTCTGCCCGAGCGCCTTTGATGCCGCAAACAACTGCCTGGGTTGTGTCGATGGTTGGACGGGTGCGGCCTGCGACGTGTGCGCCACCAATTTTGTCGATGATGGTAACTGCAACACCTGCGCCAATCATTGGACGGGCGCGGCCTGCGACGTCTGTGCTGTTAATTTCAATGTTGCCAACAATTGCAACGGCTGCACCAATCAATGGACCGGCGCGGCGTGTGATATTTGTCCCGAAAACATCAATGCCGCGGCAAATTGCCAGGGTTGTGCCAACCACTGGGCTGGCACCGCGTGCGATGCATGCCCCGAGAACTTCACGGAGATAAGCAACTGTCAGAGCTGCGCCAACCAATGGATTGGCGCGGCCTGCGATAGTTGCCCCCTGGGCTGGGATCCAGCCACTAACTGCGGTGCCTGCGATAGTCACTATACCGGCGTTGCGTGCAACGAGTGTGCGGGTTATTGGCAGGGTGGCTATTGTGACACCTGCCCCGCGAATGCCGTTCAAGATGGCAGTTGCTCCGCGTGCCAACCGGGTTGGTTCGGCGTTGGGTGCACTTCCTGTCGCTATTTTGTCACGACCACGGGGGCCGGCACGTTGGCCGGGTCCAGTTGGGCGACCGCGATGGCCGACCTCCAGGTCGCCATAGATGCCGCGGCGGCCAAGGTCACCGCCGGTGCGCCCAACTGCGAGGTTTGGGTTGCTGCGGGCACCTACGCGGCCTACAAGACCGCAGTCACCGACTCGTTTGATCTGCGCGCCAATGTGCATGTCTACGGCGGTTTTGCGGGGACCGAGGCTGCGTTGGCCGACCGGAGCATTGTCGGCAATGCCACAACTCTTTTGGGCGATCGCAGTGGCGCTAACTATTCGGAGAACGTGGTCTACGCAGGTACCGCGGCCAACGGCGCTCGTTTGGATGGTTTCACGATCGTCGGCGGTGGTCGCAATACTGTCCCTGCGGGTGGTACCTGCTCGCCAACACACTGCTGGGGTGGTGGCCTTTTTGTTGCGGGCAGCGGTGCGGGGCACGGCATCACAGTGACCAACTGCATCTTCACCGATAACTTTGCCTATTTTGATGGTGGCGCGGCGTTCGTCCAGAACAGCCCTGACACCCTGTTCGACACCTGCAGCTTTGTCGGCAACTCGGCGCGCGAGCGCGGTGGTGCCGTGACTGTGAGCACCGGAGGCGCAACGTTTGTGGGTTGCACGTTCACCAACAACGTCGTCGGACCCGTTGGTGCGCCGCTCAACCAAACGGTCAACAACGCCACTGGCGGCGCGCTGTACGTCGTTGGCTCGGCAACGTCGACGGCCGCGGTCGCGGTGTTGAACTCGACCTTCAATAACAACGCGGCCAACTACCCGAATCCGTCGGGGAACCACGGCATCGGCGGTGCTCTGCACGTGGACAACTACGGTGCGCTGGAGCTGACCGGCAGCCTCTTCAACGCGAATCGGTCGAGCTTCCACGGCGGGGCCCTCGCATTGACTGCGATCACCAGCGGTAACGCGCAGCTTCAAAACGCCGAGTTCGTCAGCAACCAGGCCTACGACAACGATGGCTCACCGGTACGCCAATTGGGCGGCGCGATCTACGTGTCGGCAGGTGCCCTGATGCTCGACGGTACGACGACCCGCTTCGAGCTCAACAGCGCCAACAAGGGTGGTGCCCTCGCGCTGGTGGGCGGCACGCTGATGATGTCGGCCGGACGCTTCTCTTTCAATAGCGCCACCGACGTGCAGGCGTCGGATGGCGTGCCCGAAGGTGGCGCGATTTACCTCACCGCTGCGGCCAGCGCGAGTCTCGCCAACGTCGCTTTCGACCACAACACCGCCGGGCGACAGGTTGGCACCAACGCGTTCGGCGGCGCCATCTCTGCGTACGGTTTTGTGGCGTTGAACACGGGCTCGTTTACGGCCAACAGCGTGTGGGGGCCGAGCTCTAGGGGCGGCGCGGTGTTCGTGGGGGCGGCGACCCCCACCGTATCGATGCTCGACGTGGAGATGGACTCCAACACCTGTGCCGGCGCTGGTGGCGCGGCGTTCGTCGATGTCGGCGGAACGATGGCGGTAAGTGACGCCGTGATCACCAATAACCTCGCGTTCGTGGGCGGCGCGTTCGGCGCGCTGAGCAGCACGCTCTCGGTCCTCACCAGCGTCGTGGCGGGCAACTACACGAGCGGCACCACCTCGATGGGCGGTGCCCTCTGGATGACCAACGCCACGCCCGGCTCCGGGACCACCGGCGACCCCACAGTGGCTTTTGAGAACTCCGTGATCGCGGGCAACTGGGCCACGAGCACGACGGCCTGGGGCGGTGGCTTGTACGTCGAAGATGGTACAGCCGCGTTGACGAACTGCACGTTGTACGCCAATGACCTACCTGACCGCACCAACGAGACCGTCAACGTCGGCGGCGGCAATGCCTACGTTGGGCAATACGGTTCGCTCGTGGCGAGCGATGACGTGCTGCATGTTGCTACCGGCACCAACAGTGTCGCGTACGCGGTGCTTGGCAGCGATCACTTGGTGCTCTCCTATAGCCTTACCGATATCACTTACTCTGGCACCGGCGTCATCGCGACGGCGCCGCTGGATTTTGCAGCCGCGGCGACTCCGGCCACCGGCACAACCGGTACGGCCACCTACGATGCCGCCACGAACACCACGCGCCTGGCGGTGGCGGGTGCGGGTTGGGGCGAGAAGGCGCTCGCCGACCACTTTGCGCAGGTGAACACG
>JAKLEG010000469.1 GCA_022703175.1 Myxococcota bacterium
GCGGAAGGGACATCCGAGCACGACGATCGATGCGGTGATCCAGGGGTTGCTGAACTGACAAAAACAGGGTCAGACACAAAAAACTTTACACGACCGGATACCATCTTGCCCTCCAGTGCTGCGCGCTCGCGAACAAACTCAGATTTTGAAGCGCCCAACCTTCTGTTTGAGTTGCTCAGAAAGTTGCGACAGCTCGGCGGCGCTGGTCTGGACCTGTTTGTTGCCTTCGGCCATCTCGCTAATGCCGGCGCTCATCAGCGATACCTCTTTCGCGATCGAGTTGGAGACGGTGGCCGTTTGAGACACACGCTCGTTGGCGTCACGAACGCCAGCGGAGGCCTGGGCGATGTTGCCGGCGACGTCCTTGGTGACAGTGGCCTGCTCCTCAATCGAGGCAGCGATAGACGACACAATGCCACCGACGTCGCGGATGACTTGTGAGATCTTTTCGATGTCGGTGATGGCGCCGCCGGTGGCGCTCTGAATGCCTGCTATTTTGCTCTTAATATCCTCGGTGGCCGCCGCCGTCTGTTGGGCCAGCTCTTTGATTTCATTGGCAACGACAGCGAAACCCTTACCGGCGGCACCGGCGCGTGCCGCCTCAATCGTGGCGTTCAACGCGAGCAGGTTGGTCTGCGCCGAGATGCTGGTGATGGTTTCGGTGACTTTGCCAATTTCCTGGGCTGCCTGACCCAGACCTTTCATCATTGTCGAGATGGCTTGGGCTTGTTCGGTAGCGTCGCTGCTGATGCCACGCGCCTTTTCGGAGTTAGCGGCGATGTCGCCGATGGTGGCGCTCATTTCCTCGGTGGCGCTCGCTACTGAGCTTAGGTTTCGAGTGGTTTCCTCCATGCTCTTGGCCACGGAGGCTGTGTTGGAGCTGGCTTCTTCGGCAGCGGCCGCGACAGTGGTGGTCGTGGAGGTGAGCTTGCCGGCATTCGCGGCCGTTTCCGATGAAATCGCGGACAACTCCGTGGAGGAAGCCGCTAAGGTACCGGCGTTACCGCTGATGTCGCGGATAAGCTCATGCAGTCGGTCGACCAGGGTATCAAACCACTTGGCCATTTCACCCAATTCATCGTTTGTCTTGAGCTCAAGCCGTTTGGTGAGATCGCCTTCGCCCTCGGCCATGTCCTTCAGTCGCGCAATCATGGCCTGAACAGGGCCGGTGATCGACCGAGTTAGGAAGACACCCAGGACAAACGCCAGCAGACCGCCAACGAGGGTGAATACCAGCAGTTGCTGTTTGGTTGAGTCAGCTTCAGTTTTGACGGAGATCGACATTTCGTTGATGGCTTTCGTCAGCCGCTCCTCACAGGGCAACCACGCGGTACGTGCCCGCAGGCTTGCTTCGAGCCCTCTTTGGTCAAGGGTGTCGATGGCACTGTCATCTGGCTTTGCGCCCGCGGCAAAGAGCCTGTCCTTCTCCCGGTGAATGTCTGCGACCTCTGCGTGCGCCCGTTTCCAGGTACCAATGGTGTCCACGATACTGGCCCAGGCCGCCTTTTCGGCGGCTCCCATCGGCAGACCCTCGTAGGTCGCCATCGAGTCGGCGAGCTTCTTTGTGTTTGTTTCGATAAACGTCCACTGGGCGGCACGCACGGTTGGCTCCATCATCCGGCGGTTGATCAGACCGCGTTCCCCGACAAGGATGCCGCGAATGGCGCCGCGGGTTTCGGTGAGCGCGGTCAGCTGGGGGAAGCTTGTCTCCGCAATGTGCTGGACGTCCGAATATCCGAGGTAGCCGATGGCCGCGGCGATGGCGATTAGGATCGTCGTACCGCCAACCAAGCGGGTTCCGATTCGCATGCTGGACATGATACTCATGGGTGCCTCCCTGCGGCGTGCGCAGACCTAAACTTCAATGTGTGGTGCCCGTTTTTTCGAGTGCCGAGGCCAGCATCGTTCGCACGGCCTCGACGAGTCGTTCGCGGTCGAGCTTGATTTGATAATCATCGATCCCGACGGCTTTGCCTTTGGCGATGTCGTCTTCGGAGGCAAGGCTGGTCAGACCAATGATGGGCAGGCCTGCAAATCGAGAATCGGCACGGATCTTCTCAGTGAGCCCCAGGCCGCTCAACCTCGGCATTTCGATGTCGGTGACAACGATACGAATCCGTTCGCCCTCTGATTGGAGCAGCTCCCAGGCAGCTTGTCCATCGGGCGCCTCCACCACCGCGAAGCCATCCTCTTCGAGGTAGCGCTTCACCTGGTTGCGAAAGAAATCTGAGTCCTCAGCCAGCAACACCAACTGGTTGGTTTGGGCCAACGGGGCGACCGCTTGGGTCGGTGTCGCCCAATCAGGGAAGACGCTCTGCACAAGCTCGTGCAAATCGGTGAGTAACACCGTGCGATCGCGGATGATGGTCGAGCCGGCAATTCCCCGTTGGCGATGGGTCGACATGTCGATCGTGCCCTTGAACTCAGCCACATCCACGGGCATCACGCCTAACAGACCGACCTCTCGGCCGAATACGTTCGAGACGATGACCGCCATATCCCGCCGCTCGGGGAGTGGCTGTACTTGGGCAACATCGGAGAGGGTGACCAACGATAGCGAGGAACCGCGGTATTGCATGGTTCGTCGGCCGCCCACCTTTTCGACTTGGGTGGCCTTGATACGTTCCACGCGCAATACGGAGTCGAGGGGAACTGCGCAAACCTCATCCTCGCTATTGTTGAACAACAGCAGCGAATGGGTGTCCTGACGTTTGGCAATCTCCAGCTGTTCGGCCATCTCGACGGCTCGCGTCGAACCGGAAAGCGGTGACAACGATGCCTTTGCAGCTAGGCCACCGACGTCGATAATGAGGGCGACCTTGCCATCGCCCATGATGGTGGCACCCGCGTATTCCTGAAGACCTTTCAGGTGACGGCCAAGCGACTTCACGACGATCTCTTCGGTGTTGCGGAAGGTGTCGACGACCAGACCGTATTTCATCACGCCGGTCGTCACCACGACGATATCCATATCGCTGACGGTGCGGGCGCGGCGGTCGTCCAGTTTGCGCCGTGCCGCGAATTGCTCCCCCGCCTGCGAGGGCACGCCAGCTTCGTGCTCGGCGATGCTGTGCCGGGGT
This sequence comes from Myxococcota bacterium, assembly GCA_022703175.1. Classification (GTDB taxonomy): domain Bacteria; phylum Myxococcota; class XYA12-FULL-58-9; order XYA12-FULL-58-9; family XYA12-FULL-58-9; genus JACRCV01. Next base: position 3,081 of record JAKLEG010000469.1, read on the forward strand.
GAGCGCCGATCGGAGACGCGTGAGCGTCGGTCGATTTCCCGCCGCCCGGTGGCGGGGTCAATGTAGGTGCGCACCATGTTCAGCACGTCGGCGAGGCGCACAATGGGGACAATCTGGTCGCGCAAGACCACCACTTCGGCGTCGCCAATGATCTCGATGCGTCGCTTCACTTGGTCGGCGCGAATGCGCAGCAGCTCGACGACGCTGATTTGTGGGATGGCAAACCGCTCGCCTTCGACGGTGAGAATCAGCGATGGGATAATGGCCAAGGTGAGCGGTAGCTTGATACGGAACAGCGAGCCGCTGCCAACCTCGGATTCGATTTCGATTTTGCCGCCCAAACGGTCGAGGTTGGTTTTGACCACATCCATACCGACGCCACGGCCAGAAACATCACTGACCGTTTCCGAGGTGGAGAGGCCCGGCAGGAAGATCAACGCGACCTTGTCTTTGGCGGCCATGCCGCGCAAGCGTTCTTCGGTTATCAATCCTTTGGAGATTGCCACGGCAGCGATTCGATTCGGGTCGATACCTTTGCCGTCATCGGCAATCTCGATGACCACTTGGCCTGCCTCGTGGCGCGCGTCTAAATGGATGGTGCCCATGCGCTTCTTGCCAGCGCGTGCGCGTACGTCCGGTGTTTCGACGCCGTGATCGACACTGTTGCGCACCATGTGGGTGAGCGGATCGACCAGGCCTTCGATCAGCGTCTTGTCGAGCCCAACATCTTTGCCTTTGATGTCGAGGTGCACTTCTTTGCCCAGGGTCTTGGCGAGATCGCGCACCACACGCGGGAATCGGTTGAAGACGTTCCCGATCGGCTGCATGCGCGTCTGGACAATGGCGTCTTGCAGTTCTGACGTGACCAAGTTGATGCGCTGGGAGCTGGCCAACAGCGTACGCGTGTCATTCTTGGACAGCGCCTCGCGCAGTTGGTTACGCGACAGCACCAGCTCGCCGGCTAGGTTCATCAGGGATTCAAGGAGCGAGACACTGACGCGCAATGTGCCTTCCACCTGCGGGCCCGCGGTTTCGGTGACCGCACGCTCCTCACCTGTCTTGGCATCGGCTGGTCGGTCTGTGTCCATCACCGGGACGGGGGCTGTGTTTGCGGGTTCTGTGACGATGGGCGGAGGGGGAGTGGGCAGGGTCGGCGGTGCTATCTCTACCATGGGCGCAGGCGTGGGTACCGCGGTTGTAGGCGGGGTGGCCTTTGTTGGTGCGGTTTTGCCCTTAACGGTGTTAGCGATGATGCCTTCGAGGGCTTCGAGCTGGGGCGCGGTATCGGCGTTCTTGCTAGCCTCGGTATCATTGATGAGTTCGCGCAGTTTGTCGAAGGCACCAAGCAGAATAGTCGTGATCTCGGCGTTCGGGGCGAGTTGTCGGGAGCGCATTAAATCGAGGACGTTCTCGGCTTTGTGCGCCAACTCTTTGATGTGCGTCAGACCAAAGAAGCCGCTGCCACCCTTGATGGAGTGGGCGGCGCGGAAGACCTTATTAACCAAGGTGTCGGGTGCATTGGCTCCGGCCTTCTCGATAGCGAGGAGATCGGCCTCGATGTTTTCGAGATGTTCTCGTGATTCTGCGATGAACTCTTGCAGGAGGTCGTTATCCATCCTCCACCTCGGCGAGCTTGCGGGGAAGGGTTGGCGAAGTCGTGGGTGCCGTACGGGTGAGACCTGCAGGGAAGCTCATCCTTGAGCCAGAATGGGGAAGCGTTGTCGGTGCGAACACAGCTTGGTCCTCCCCCTAGCGTGCCGTCTCTCTGGGTATAGGTAGTCACTATCCCCAGGGCGTCAAGGCGAGGGACCGCGTATCGGTTAGCGTGGCTGTGACTTTTTTTCTTTGGCGGCGCGTACCACGTCGCTGACCTGAGCTTGGTGTTTTACTTGGGCGTCC
>JAKLEG010000047.1 GCA_022703175.1 Myxococcota bacterium
ACGGTGGACTAACTTGGATGGCTTTGAACGGCACTCCAACGGCAGCTCCGCGACTGTGTTCTTGGTGGCCGGTGAGATAGTTGCCGGTCAATACTCTACTTGCCGCCCATCTCCGCAATCCAGTACTTGCCGCCCATCTCCGCAATCCAGTATCACGAGCCATGCTCGCAGACTTCTCCCCTGCCGTCGCCGACGCCATTCACCGGGCACTTCGTGAACCCAAAAACGGCCGTAAGCGTAAGGTCGCCACGTTCGATGCCGATGGCACCTTGTGGGACCGGGATATCGGCGAGGCCTTTATGCGCTGGCTGGTGGTGGGCGACCTGTTGCCCCAATACAGAGGCCGTGCCGATTTGTACCAAGAGTACGAGGCACGGGTCGCGAAGAATCGCACCGAGGGCTACGCCTGGGCGGTGCAAGTGATGGCTGGCCTTCCCGCCGATACCTTGGCGCTTTGGTGCCGGCAGTTCGTGCACGCCTGGCCCAACTACCGCGCGCCAATGCTGACGCTCGTCAAAGAGCTTACGGCTTGCGACGTCGAGGTGTGGATTGTCTCGGCCACCTGTCGGCCATTGGTGCAAGCTGCCGCGCCGCTTGTGGGGATCCCGGTTGAGCGCACGCTGGGGATCGAGACGCGCGTGCAAGGCGGCGTGCTCACCGATGAGCTTGTGCAGCCGGTCACCAGCGAGCAGGGCAAGGTCGTCGCCATCGAACAACATATTGGCGTGCGACCGGCGCTGGCGTTTGGCGACAGCATGGGAGACTTCCCAATGCTCTGCCACGCGGTACAACCCATTGTGGTGGCCGAGACGCGCTATGCCAATGCTAAGCTCCTTGAACACGCCGCCCAAAAACAGTGGCCGGTGCAGATGTTTTAACCGAGGCATGAAGCATGAGCGACAAAGCCAACCTGAAGCGCCAATACAAAGAGCGCACAGTGGAAGCCGGCATCTACCAAATCAAGAACACCGTCACCGGCAAAATCTTGCTGGGCGGCACGAAAAACCTGCATGGGCCGCTCAATCGCCATCGTTTCATGTTGGTCATGGGCAGCCACCGAAACACCGAGCTACAGCACGACTTCAACACCTACGGGGCTGACGCCTTCCAGTTCGAAATCCTCGATCGGGTCAAGCCGAGCGACGACCCCGCCTTCTCCGTAGAGTTGGAGCTTGCGCGCTTGGAGCGTGAGTGGGTTGCAAAGCTTACGCCCGTGGGCGAGCGTGGCTACAATAGGAGCGCGGAGATTCGCGACTAACAGGTCCCTAGGCTCCGCCGCTTTGTGCCGAAGCGTTGGTGGGTGTTTTGTGAAAGGGACCTGTGCGAGGGCGGGGCCTGATGGCAAACCTTTTGATCGTAGATGACAGCGCAAGCGTACGCCAAGCAGTGCGAGAATGCTTGAGTGCCGACCTGCAGGTGCTCGAAGCAGAGAATGGCCTAAAAGCCGTAGAAGCCGTTGAAAAGAACCGCATCGACGTCGTGGTGTTGGACTCCACCATGCCGGTGATGGATGGCGCGACAACGTTGCGAGTGCTGCGAGCCCGTGGGCACACGATGCCCGTCATCTTGCTCACTGGCGACGCCAAAGCCACGCGCGTGGCGTCCCTGTTGGCGCTCGGCGCACAAGAGTTTGTCGCTAAACCGTTACAAGAAGACGAGCTGCGCCGAAAGGTTTTTGAATTGCTCAAGCCCAAGAGCGCTGCCGACCTGCCGACTAGCACCCGCCCCGGACCAACCACGTTCAATGCTCCACCCAAACCGGTGTCCGCCAAGCGCATCCCGGTGCTGCTCGTGGACTCCAACGAGGCTGCCGTGGGCCGTTTTTGGGAGGCCATTCCGCCATTTGTCGACTTGCAGTTCCGCCCTGATGTGCCGGCGGCCATTGAGGTACTAAAACAGCAGGTGTTCCGCGCCGTGGTCATCGACGCCACGCTGCTCAAGATGGCGCCCGCCGAGCAACTCGTGGAAGTAAAAGCAGCACGTCGCCAAGCTGCTCTGGTGGGGGTCTACTTGCGGACCATTGCCGACCCGAATGCGGCCGCACTTGGGCAGGGTCTCGATGCCGGCGTGCACAAACCGTTTGATGCCGACCAGATCCATGACCTGATGGAAAAGCTTGCGGGCCTGCTCGTCACCCTTGAGGTCCAGGGCAATATTCTGACGCTGCGGCCATTTCCACACACCGAGGAACAGCAGCGGGCCTTTGGCGCGCGCCTTGCCGCCGAAGTTATGGCCGCTATCGATGGTGCCGCCGAAGCCTCCGAGACGGCGCTCTGGCTACACATCAGCCAACCGCTGCCGTTGCCACTGCTTACAACGCTCGCAGAAACCGCACTGACCCGTTGTCGGTTGCTGGGCCTGACGTTGGGTTGGGTAGACCCCAACGGCCACGGCAACTCGTTACGCGAACGCCTGCGGGTGGAGGGCGCTCGCTTGGCGGCGACCCTGGACGATATCAGCTGAGCGGCGGCGCTACTGACACAAACAGCTATTAGCCGGTGACGAGCTGTTGTGCGGGGTAGGCGCAATCGTCGCAAAATCGGCTGGATTGCTGTTGCTATCCATGCAACCGGTGTTCAAACGCTGCACTGAGGTGGTGTTGCTGGGGGCCACCGTGCCGGCCGTGCCTTCATGGCACGCCGTGGCACCATAGCCTACCAGGTCCATCACCGACATGGTGGGACATGCCCCCGACAATTGCACTTGGTCGTACACCAACGCCACCTTGCCCGCGGTCGCCCCCATGGCCGACGTCCCCACAAGGTCCGGCGTGGGTAGGGTGCCGCTAGGCGTGCTACCGGCCGCCATCTGAATCAGGTAGTAGGCGCCGGGCTGCAACAAACCGGAAAGATCCGTCTTCGTCCAGCTTGTCCCTGCGGCACTGGTGGTCTGCACCGACCAGGCGCTCAAATCGACCGCCAGAGTGCTACGATTGTGCAGCTCCACAAAATCGTTGGTGTACGGGGCGCCGCCATTGCCACCGCCGGCGTAAATCTGGCTGATGACCACGGCAGGTAGGCACGGCGCAGTGGCAAAGCCTGTAAAGCTTGCGCTGTTGGCCGTCGGGCTGATGCCAGCTCCCAAGACATCTTGAACACTTGCGTCCACCTCCAAATCATAGGCCTGGCTTGGCACCTGCGTCGCGGTGGTGAGCGTCACGAGTCGGCCCGCCACGTCGGCAGCAAGCACAGCCAACGCCGGGGTCAGCGAAAACTGTGTGCTGGGGTCGATAACCGAGGTCGGCTCGATCCGCCGATCGAAGGTGAGCAACACCTCGGTAGGCCCAAGAGGCGTCGCGCTCAGCAGGGCTGGCGGCGCACAGCTCGCGGCCGTGGCCGGGAGATCCAGATCGCGCCACGCCGATGGTTGCGCCGTGTCACTGTAACGCCACAGCGGCGTGCCATGCAGAGTCACTTGGCAACCCGTGCGCAGGTCCAAACCCTCCACCAAGGTGGTCGGTAAGCGTAGCCGGAAGAAGGTCGTCGCTGCGGGGATGCCTGGCGTGACGATCCGCGCGCTCAGGTGCTCGCGACCGGCCGCGGCAAACTCCTCAGTAATCGTCGCCGTCAGCGCGATCATACGGCTGTCGTAGTTGGACAACGCCGTGAGCAGATCACTGGCATAAGTGACGTTGGTCACAAGCGAAGGGATATCGTTGTCGACACTCAAAATGTCCAGGTTCATAACTGCCATCGCCTTCGGGAGCTTGTCGGCCATGGCGACCTCGGTCACGGTAAGGCTCACCTCGTCGCCCACTTGCGGCACGGGCGAAAGGCTCTCCACCGCCACGCTTACAAACACCGCCGGATCTGCCGCTCGCTCTTGCAAAAAGAACCCGGCCGGCTCATCACCAATAGCCGGCGCCACATAGGTAACGTAGGCGTGGGCCACTGGCAGATTCACCGCCAAGGTGCCACTGCCAACCAACGCGGCCATCTCGCGAACATTCTGTAGCTGGGCGCTAGCGGCACCACCGTCACCGAAATAAGTATCGCCTGAGGCGAATGGATCGCCTGGTGGAAAGGGATCGCCTGGATCCCATGGGTCGTTTGGGTCACCCGGCCAATTGTCGTCACCACTCGCAAAGTCACCGTACGGTGGATTGGAATCAGTGGTTAGCGGGTCCCCCGGCACAAAGCTGTCGCCAGAGAGCAGGCCATCACCGAACGTTGCGCCATCCCCGTAGGGCATAACATCACCATGTTGGGTGCCATCCCCCGGTGACGGTGCGTCGCCCAGGCTGCCAGTGTCCCCTGTCGCGCCATCTGGGAGTCCCAGGCCATCGCCAGAGCTGTCGACGTCACCGGCAAGCACATCGTCGCCACCGTCACTCCCAAGCTGGTCATCGCCGCCGTCACCCACAGACAGCGAATCGGCAACCTGTGTGTCACCCTTGTTGCGCCGGATCTTATGGGTGGGGGTCTCGTCGGAGCCGCAGGCAGAGACCACTCCCAACACCGGCAACAGCGCCCAACAGAAACCCGCCGACACGCGCATTCCGAACATGCAGGACTCCTTCGCGACAAGCGCAACCAGGCGTCTGCCTAGGTCTATCCAAATGCGGCAGCAGCTTAGCACGCGCGGCACGACTCTACGAGGCCTGACAGGGCGCTTGTTATCCGCGCACCATCGGCGCAGCTTTGCTGGCACGTTTGTCGAAACGGGCATGGTAGGCCCGAGCGATCACCTCGGCGCAGCTAGCGTCATCCAGGTAGCCGGAGTTCAACACCAAGTCGAAAAGCAACGGGTCACGAATATCGGCGTTGAAGTAGCGCCGGTGAAACGCCTCGCGCTCAGCGTCACTCGCTTGCACGCGCCGCTTGGCCTCCTGAGGTGGAAACCGACCACTTGCGGCCACCCGTTCGATGCGAATCTCTTGCGGAGCCACCAAACGCACACACAAGGCATACTCGCGTGGCACCAAGTGCACCGAGCCATGGCCGGTCAATACGCAAGGTCCATGCTCCCACAACGCCACCACGATGCGGGTGAGCGTGCGCAGGTGGTCACTGGCGTCGAAGGTCTGCTCACGCAAGAGCGCCGCGATGTAATCCTCCAGGCGACTGCGCGCATGCTCGTCTAGGGTCTCTACGGTGGTCACGCTCACGTGCGCGGTGTCGGCGATATGCTGCATGATCTCGCGATCGTAGGTGGGAAGCCCCAAAAGCTTGCCCACCCGCTCACCTATCTGCCGGCCGTTGGCACACATTTGGTTGGCAATCGCCACCACATGGGCCGGCACGTGCGGCCCCGGCGCCCGTTCTGCCTGAGGGCCTGGCTCACCGCCCTGGTGTTGCAGCCGCCAAAGCGACACTTGGTCGTTCACGATGCGCCCGAGATCGCGTCCCATGACTTCCCTCCCCGTGCGGGAATGCGCCGTGGGCGTCCCGCGTTCTCCCCATCATGATGCGCTGATGCACCTCTAAGGTGAAGCCTGGCAGCGCACCCCGCAAGTACGGCGCCCCCCTCGTCAAGGCCTGGCTGCACCGTTTGACCCTGTCCCTGGCTCTTAACCGACGGCGCCTGCGGCAGGATCCAACAGCGCCGAACAAGGACTTCTATGACCTTGAATCTACTCACCATTTTTGGGACGGGGCTGCTCACCTTCCTGACTCCGTGCGTGCTGCCGCTCGTGCCTCTGTACTTGGCGAGCCTCGCGGGCGGCGACCTGAAGGCTGTGGCAAGCCTGCCCCGCGCTCAACTGCTAAGTCGTTCTGCATTATTTTCACTAGGTTTTTTGGCTGTTTTCACAATGCTAGGAATGGTCGCCTCGACGCTCGGGCAATTCCTGGCCACCTGGCGCCTAACGATCCAAACCGTCGGGGGCGTGGTGGTGCTGCTGTTTGGCCTGAAATTCTTGGGCATCATCCAAGTACCGTTCTTGGATCGGGTGTTACGCGCCGACGATCGCAAGCTCGGTCAGTCGATGAACGGCGCGTATGCGCTCTTGTTGGGGGTCCTGTTCGCGGCTGCCTGGTCGCCGTGCGTGGGCCCAGTCTTGGGCTCAGTGCTCACCTACACCGCCACCACCACCACCGACCCGTACTTGGGCGCGCTCTACCTTGCCACTTACGGGGCTGGTATCGCGTTGCCGTTGCTCGTCACCGCGGGGTTTGCCGAGACTGGCTTGCGCGCGCTGCGTGCGTTGCGCCGCGGGCTGCCGGTGTTTGAGCGCGCCTTGGGCGCCCTGCTCGTCGTGGTTTCGAGCTCACTGTTATTCGACCTGAACCTGTTGCCAACGCCGCTTACCGCAGGCTCAGCCCATGCGGCCAGCGCCCAGCCACCCCGCATGACGCCTCCAGCCGAAGAGTTACCAGCCATGGTGGAGCTGTATGCAAAGGATTGCCCCATCTGCCAGGCAATGGCCCCCATCGTGGCCGACGTCACGGCTCACTGCGACGGCAATGGCGTGACGGTGCGCCAATACGACGTCAGCACCGCAAAGCATCGTGCGCTCATTCAAACCTACCGCGTGGTGGGGGTGCCCACCTTTCTGTTCTTCGATGCGGCAGGCAACGAGGTCGCGCGTTTGGTGGGTGAACAACGCCCCGAGCAACTCCACCAAGCGCTGGCCGCCGTGCGAGGTGAAAGCTGCCCAGGCCTTGGCCTGCTACCGACCGACGCGCAACCACCGCCCCCAGACTCTATTGAGGAGAATGTGACATGCCCGTCTACGAATACGACTGCGAAAGCTGCAAGCAGCGCTTCGACCTCCAGCGCAAAATCGCTGAGCGCAGCGACCCGGCTCCCTGCCCAACCTGCGGCAAGCCCGCCAAACGCGTGCTCTCTGGCTTCGCCGTAAGCGGTGCGGGCGGCACACCGAGCTTTGCCAGCGCCCCGTCCAGTTGCAGCAGTGGCGGTGGCTGAGGCATTTCGCGCTGATCACCCGGGTGGTGATCGAAAACGTTAGAGTATCTTGCGACTGTAAGCGGTGGCCAACGAGTCTGCGTACTCGTTCCAGCGCGAGCCGTCGTGCGCGCGGATCCATTTGAGCGTGATGTTTTTGCGCGTCTGGGCGAGCCCGTAGAGTTCCTGCACCAATTCTAGGTTTTTGATCGGCCCACCTTTGCGTCGCCAACCATTGCGCTCCCAGCTTTTTGCCCACTCGTTCACCGTTTTGACGCACAGCTCGCTGTCACTGAAGATGTCGAGCGGCGTGCTCTTGGGGCTGATCTTATAGGCCTCAATCAAGGCCACAAGCTCCATGCGGTTGTTGGTGGTGTGCGGCTCATGCCCATGCAGTTGATCGATCACCTCACCGTCCACCACGTAGACGACCCCCCAGCCGCCCGGGCCGGGATTGGGGCTGGCGCTGCCATCGGTGAACATGCCGGTATCCGGACCCGCCTGGTAGCGCTCCAACACCTGCGTGAGCGTCAGGTTCTCCTCCACCATGCCACGCATCGGTGCACGGCCGCCCTGGCTTGGTTTCGACGTCGGCTTGGCACCCCCCGCGGCCCCTTTGCGACACTTCAAACACTGCGACGGGGTCCACCCAGGGAACTTGGCCAGCGCCGTCTCCGGCACCGAAAACTCGGTGCCACAATGTTTGCAGCGAAACCGCTTCTCACTCATAGCCAGCGTCCTTTGGCGAGTGGACCCCATATCGAACCCGCGCCGCCTCTCTACCATCCGCACGTGCACAGAAGGCAACGTTTTCGTGCACCCAAGCACTCGGTAAACGCCTCCTACACGATAGCCACAGCCACTGAGAAAGGTCCGAGCAAGCCATGAGCAAGAGCCCCTATGTGACCGAGATCAAAGGCAAACAACACTTCGAACGACTGCTTGCCGACACCGAAAAACCCGTGATCATCGACTTTTGGGCGCCCTGGTGTGGGCCGTGCAAAATGCAGGGGCCGGTGTTTGAGGCGACCGCCAAAGAGCTGCACGAGCAGGTGGTATTCGCCAAGCTAAACACCGAAGCCGTGCCGGCATTGGCCAAAGCGTTCAACGTCAGCAGCATCCCGTCGCTGCTCGTGTTGAGCCAAGGCGAAGTGGTCGATGCCCGCATCGGCCTAACCAACAAGGCGCAACTGGTGACGATGCTGCAGCGGGCGCTCGACAAGCAAAACCACGTTGGCTTTTTCGCCAAAGTAAAACGACTGTTTGCGGGCAACGCTGAGGCCACCCCCACCGCACCAGCCGCGTAAATCATTTCTTCGCCATGCGCGTTGCCGTGTTGGCACGCCGATGCCATCTTGGTGCCCATGTCTACCGCACACACTCACAAGCATCATGGTCACAGTCACAACCACGGCCGTGATCACCACGGCAATCCTAAGGATTTCGCCAACTACCTGAAACGCCTGGAAAGCCCCGAGCGCGACGCTTGGCAGCAACCGCAACGGGTCATCAAGGCGCTGAAGCTTGGGCGCGGTGACACCGTGGCGGAAGTGGGCGCTGGGCCCGGTTACATCTCGTTGCGGCTGGCCAAAGCCGTGGGCCCCAAGGGACGTGTCTTCGCGGTCGAAGTCGAACCCAAAATGCTCGCGGTGCTAGGCGAACGCCTGGTGGCGGCCAAGACCATCAACCTGACGCCGGTCTTGGGGCTTTTGGAGCGGCCGCTTCTGCCACACAGGAGCCTCGACCATGTGCTCTTGGTGAACACGTTCCACCACTTTCACGATGGCGTGGCCTACCTGAAAGAGCTTGCGCGCTGCTTACGCCCTCAAGGCCGCATCAGCGTGGTGGATTTCCACGACCGCGAGATGCCAATGGGGCCGCCCCCCGAAGAGAAGATCTCTCGCGACGCCTGTGTGACGCTCGCCAAGCGCGCCGGCCTCACCTTGGTGGCCGAGCAAACATTCCTGGAATATCAGTATTTCCTAACCTTTGCGGCCACGGCCCGGGCATAATTGCGACGCTGTGGGCCCGAAAAGCCATGCAACTGGGCCGTGCAATGAAGCTGTGCCTGGATTAGTTTAAACAGATGCCCAAGACTGTGCTCGTCGTAGATGACTCCCAAGTCTTTCGCTCGCTCGAAGTCATGTTCCTGCAGCAGCGCGGCTATGCCGTCGTTCAGGCGGGGGATGGCGTCGCGGCGCTGAAGGCAGTGTTCGAGCACAAGCCTGACCTGATTTTGCTCGATGTACAATTGCCGGTGATGGACGGCGTCTCAGTGCTCGCAACGCTCAAAGCGAATCCGGACACCAAGAAGATCCCCATCATTGTGATTACCACGATTGGCCGCGAAAAAGATCGCGACATCCTGCTTCGCGGCGGTGCCGACGATTTTATTTCCAAACCGATCACCGGCCCCGTGTTGGTGGCCAAAGTCGAAAAGCTACTCGCCGCCAGCGCACTGCCTGCGTAACACCGCTACGCAGTGACATCCTTTGCCACCGTCACGATGTAGTCGTGGCTCCCCGGAATGTCGGTGGTGGTGAGCCCACGCGCCTCATCGGCCTTGCGGTCGTAGCCCAGCTGCGTCTGCTCCATGATCGTGACGTTCTTGTCGATGATGGCGTTGCGGATACGACAATCCCGACCAATTTGAGTTTCGTTGCGCAACCCAAAGGTCATCTTGCCCCCCATCAAAACGCTGTCTTCGATGATGGAGTGGCTGTGGATGAACGTGCCCGGGCCTAAGATGCTACGCCGCACTGTGGATCCACTGATGATCACGCCATCGGCGACAATCGAGTTAAGCGCGGTGCCCACCCGCCCCGCCTCCTCGTGCACAAACTTGGCGGGCGGAAAGTGTTGGGGACAGATGAACAAAGGCCAGAGCTCCGAGTAGAGATTGAATCGCGGCTTGGGGGCGACCAGGTCGAGGTTGGCTTGCCAATACGAGTGAATGGTGCCGACATCTCGCCAATAGTCACAATCGCTGGCGCGAGCCACGCGGGTCTTTTCACGTTGGCCGTCGCGAATCGTGTACTCGTACTCTTCAATCGCGTTGTCCCGAGTGAAGTCGAAGGCGCAGACCCGTTCACCCGCCTTTAGCATTGCAGGGATCACATCGCGGCCGAAATCAGTAAGGTCATTGGCGATGTTCCGCTCCAGGCAATCCCAGTCGAAGATGTAGATCCCCATCGACGCCAGACACTGCCCGGTCCCAAGAAACATTTTGGGCTCGGCCGGTTTTTCCTCGAACGCCTGCACAAACCCGTCGGCGTCCACCTGCACGACACCACAACGACCCCGGGCCTCCTGAGGATCCACGCGCACGGTCGCGAGGGTGAGGCTCGCCTTGCGCGCGTCGTGTAGCCGCAACATCGGCCGATAGTCCATTTTGTAGACATGGTCGCCCGGCAGAATGAGCACGCGACGGGCGCGCCGCTCCACGAGCAGCGGCATGTTCTGACGAATGGCATCGGCGGTGCCGCTGTACCACTGGTCCCCTAACTGCATCTGCGCCGGAATCTCCTCGATAAAGTTGTCGAGTCGCCGCGGCAGGAAGCTCCAACCCATCTTGAGATGAGCACTCAAGGAGTGCGACTTGTACTGGGTCAACACGTAGATTTGTCGCAAGCCAGAATTGACGCAGTTGGACAATGCGAAATCGATGATGCGGAACACGCCGCCAAACGGCACCGCAGGCTTGGCCCGCGTGGAGGTAAGCGGCTTCAGGCGCTCCCCCATGCCGCCGGCCATCACCACGGTGACGACGTCTTCCATCATAGCCAAACCTCCCTCATGCGTGCGCTTTCCCCAAGGCTTCGGGGGCCGGCTTGCGTCGCCAGGCGCGGGTCAAGAGCTCTTCACCAAAAAATCCACGTCGCAGATGGAATGCCTACGCACCAAGATTTCCGACTTCGAACCATAACTAATGAAGGCGCCTTCGATAATGCCCAGGTGATAGCTGTCGGCAAAGGTCCACAGGTTGCGCATCTCCACCAGAATCGAGCCGTCGGCCTGCTCAGCGGGTGTGGCAGAGACGCTGCTGGTAAACAGCTTATATGCGCGACCGATGAGCTTCACCGCCGCAAACGGTCGATTTCCGGCGACGCTAAAGAGGAGAGCGCCTGCCGTGGTTTCCCTGATCTTCGGAAACACCTTTTGCCCAATGCGTCGCAAGGCCTCGCGCACAGGCACGTCAGGATAGGCGAGCGTCGCACTTTGATAGAGCACCTGCGCAAGCTCGGTGGTTGGATACTTTGTTAGCGAGCTGTACTCGCCGCGACCGGCTACCTCGCCCTTGGCTTTTGCCTCGGCCAGAGCGGTTTGGAAGAACAACCCCATCACGGTGGAGTCTATAGGGATGGCCACAAGCAGCGCCGAAAGATCAATGGCAGCGGTCCAGTCGGGTTGTGAAAAGTCGTGCACGTTGGCCTCCAGCGAAGCGGCAAGGAGACCTCATCCCGCCCCGTTCCGGTGTCACGAGTATGGCGTTTGGCAGCGATTGGGACAAGCCATGGGGCCCTGAGGATTTGCCACGCTAATCGTAACCATCCACCAAAAAGCCCAGCGACAACGCCAGCAACACCGAGGATTCGGCCGAAATCACAGCACCTTTCACGCGATTCTTGGTGGGGTCGACATACACTCCAGACGCCCCGGCAAGTTTGGCGTTGCACAACGTGGCCCGCTCGAACACCGAGCCGCTGAGGTCGGTGCCGGTGAAGTCGGCGTCGGTCAAATCAGTCTCGATGAAATTGGCTTCGATGGCTTTGCAACGCAGAAACGGCGTGCGCCGCAAACACGTCCCCACAAAGGAGGCATAGCGGAGATCGCAATCGGTGAAGCAAAGCTGCGGGTTGCGCCCGACGTTGGTCCAATCGGTACCCAGAAGCTTGCAGCCGCGAAACGCGACATCGCGCAGGACCAGGCCAGCCGGTTGCATACGCGTCAACTCGGCCTCTTCGAAATTACAATCCTCCAGATGCGTACCACGCCACAGACTCTCCGGCATCTTCACGCGCCGAAACGTGCAGCGGTAGAACTCCTTGCCGGCCAGTTCAAGCCCCGGCGCCGCTGCCCCCTCAATGGTTTGGTCCTCAAAGACATCGCGTTGGTTGAAATAGTCGACTAGGTCCATGGCGTCACCCTAGCAGAATGCTGTGCGAAGCTCCCGACTTGGCTTGTGATGTTGGTGACGAGTATGTCATCAGGTCGGCGCCACCTTAAGCTGGAGTCCATGGCTCATGCGTTTGCCCGCCGCGTTCACCCCGCTCTGGTCTCGACCCACGCCATGTCTGAAAGACGGCTTCTGGTTTATTTATGCGAACGGCAAGCTCTTGACCCAAGCTGACGCGACACAAATAGACGCCGTCACCGTTCCCGCAGGCGAGACACCGCCCCTGCCTGTGGACGACACACACTGCATTGGCCTGCTCAACGAGGTGCCCTGCTTCGCAGCACTGGCGCGCCTCGACGCGGCGCCGCCCGGATTCATACTAGAGCCGTTGCGCTCGCTCTTCGATCGCCTGCCCGACGAGTTGGTGGCTGTGGCCGGCCGTGCCCATCAAGTTCTGGAGTTTGATCGCACACACCGCTACTGCGGCGCCTGTGCCGCCCGGACCGAAACCAGTGATGGAGGCAAGGCTCGACGCTGCCCTGTGTGTGGCGACGTTAGCTATCCGCGGCTCGCGCCCGCGATGATGGTGCTTGTAACACGCCCGGGGCCCGCAGGGCCCGAGCTATTGCTCGCCACAGGGACGCGCTTCAAAGTACCTATCTACAGCGCCTTGGCCGGCTTCGTAGAGCCTTCGGAGTCGCTTGAGGAGTGCGTTCACCGCGAGGTGCTCGAAGAGGTAGGCCTCAAAGTGCAAAACGTGCGCTACTTTGGCAGCGAGTGCTGGCCCTTCCCCCACTCACTGATGGTCGCCTTTTTGGCCGATTATGCGAGCGGCGAGATTCGTTGCCAAAAAGACGAAATCGTGGACGCCCAATGGTTTGGCCTCGACCAACTGCCGCATCTACCCCACCGGTTGTCGGTGGCGCGCAGGCTTATTGATGTTGCCTGCAAGTGTAGCTTACACGCGGCCGACATTTGACGAGGCCTGGACGAGAGCCGAAGGGCAGCGGCCCTAAAACCTGCGCTCGGGATTTCTAAGACGACATGCACGTCTGTGCGGCAACACAGGCCGTGTGCCCTCTCGCGCAACGATCCCATCACACCTGCTTGTCAACGCCCCTTCGAGTGCCCATGGTTTGGTCGCACAAATGTTCCCCACAAGGAGACTCCATCATGCGAATTCTTCCTACGGTCGTGGTGGCCATCGTGTTCTCGGGTTGCGGCCATACCGCGTCGACAACAAACACGACCAGCACCCAGCCAGCTGCGGCGCCCTCGCAGACCAAGGCCGTTGCCACGCTACAAGCACTCGGCGGTAGCGGCGTTTCAGGCAGCATCGTATTCATCGCAGCCGAAGGCGGCGTGCGCTTGGAGGGCGACGTGCTGGGTTTGCCCCCCAACAGCAGCCATGGCTTCCACATCCACGAGAAGGGTGATTGCAGCGCCGCTGACGGCTCATCGGCAGGCGGTCACTTTACGAGCAGCCATGCCATGCACGGCGCGATGGACGCCATGGATTCGCACACCGGTGACCTGGGCAACCTCGTCGCCGACGACAAGGGTGTCGCACACGTGGAGTTACTTAAGCCCGGCGCAAGCCTCGGAGACGGCACTGCCACCGATGTAATGAATCGTGGGCTCATTGTGCACGCCGTCACCGACGACCTTAAAACCCAACCCACCGGCGCCTCGGGCGCGCGCATTGCCTGCGCGGTGATTGTGCCAGCGTCGTAGGGTGGTGAGGGAGCATATCGCTCGATTGTCTGCCTGCACTGCTCTTGGTAGGCGTACCCTGCCCGCAAGCTGCTCCCGACACGCGCGCGCTGACCCCACTTAGGAAACAGCGGCCATCGATCAAGCAATATGCTCCTCGTGGTGGCATGGCCGGCGAAGTGGGATTAGAAGGAGTACTCAGATTCATCTAGAGCCGGCGATTGGGCCTTTTGGGGGACTCAGCAACGAGCAAGCTGGTTTCCAACGCCAGGTTGCCTCACCAGGAGAAAGGTCGACACGATGCCTTGCCACCACACCCGACTGACATTTGCTGTTCTGACGAACCTGATCGTCGCGCTCTGCCTCGGACCAAGCGCGCGCGCTGCAGTCCTGGTTACGAGTGGACCGCCCCTCGCCAACAAAGGAGTGAGCCCCACAGCGGGCCTGCTTTTTACGGCCTTGGACCATTGCGTCTTGATTGGCTTCTCGTTTCAGAGCGACGCCGATCGTGATGCCTCCATCGAGTTGGTGGACCTCACGGACGCGGGCTTTGCCCCACAACAGTTGGTGGTGTCAGCCGGATACCCCGACTATCAGGCCCATGTGCTCTGGCCGCTCGTGCTCGGGCACGACTACCGACTCAGCAGCACGGGGGTGCTCGCGAAGCGCGCAGCCTCAACCTTCCCGATCCAAAACGAAGCGTTGAGCGTCACTTCCGGAGCCGCTGGCACCGGGTTTGTGGCCGACCCCGCCAATTGGTACGCCTTCGGCACGTTGACCACCGACAGCGACGGTGATTCAGACAATGATCCCGACAGTCTCGATTGCGCACCGTCAGATCTTGCGATCTTCCATGGTGCCGCGGAGCTCCCCGACGACGGCATCGACCAGAACTGCGACGGCCTGGAGCTGTGTTTTGTGGACCGCGACGCTGACGGTCACCGATTGGCGGACTCCATCCTCATCGACTCAGCCGATATGGACTGCAACGACGACTTCGAGGCCGCAGGCACGATTCCCACGGGAGACTGCGACGACAATGACCCGGCCAATTGGAATTCCTGCGGCGGCTGCGTCGATGCGGATCTGGATGGCGTCTATGTGGGCTGCGATGACTTCTCAGTAACGTCCGGTCCCGACAACTGCCCCACTATTGAGAACGCCATGCAGCAGGACCAAGACTACGATGGCGTGGGTGACGCGTGCGACAACTGCCCACTACATGCCAACCCCGACCAGCTGGATACCGATGCTGATGGCGTAGGCGACCTGTGCGATGCCGACCAAGACGTGGACGAGGATGGCGTGGACAACGCCTCCGACAACTGCGTCTTCGTCCCCAATGTCGATCAAGTGGATGGCGATGGCGATGGCCTGGGCGATGCGTGCGACGACCTCGACAACTTGGACATGGATGCCGACGGCATTGCCAACCCAAACGACGTTTGCCCGTTCGTGGCAGACCCCGACCAAGCAGACACAGACGGCGACGGCCTGGGCGATGCGTGTGACCCCTACGATCAAGTGGCGAACGCCGACGTCGATGGCGACGGTGTTCCCGACCTCCAGGACAATTGCCGCATGGTCGCAAACACCGACCAGAGCGACGCCAATGCCGATGGCGTAGGCGACACCTGCACACCGCTCGTTGCTCCAACGTCGTCACCGGACGACTCGGGCTGCAATGCCAGCGGCCAGCATATGGCATGGCCATATCTGTTGATCTTCGCGTGTTTGACTTTCCTTGCGACCCGCAAGCACCGAGCACGGCACACCTTGCGGGTTGCCCACACCTTGCCCCTCATCACCCTGGCCTTGCTGCTCGCAAACTGTCAGGTCGAGCCGACCTCCCTCGACGAGCCAGCGACCCCTGGAACGCGGCGAAATTCGCGGCCAGCAGAAACCGTAACCTCGGAGACGGTTGGGACGACCGCGGCGGATGAGGGTGCCTCTGCCAAGACAGGCGGGAACGACGCGAGCGGGAGTCAGCTAGATCGCGATGTGCCGCAAGAAACCGTGTTCAAAGACGTGGTGCACGCGGATGATCTGATCGTCACCGGCAGCACCTGTATCGGCTTCGACTGTCTTACCGACGGCACCGAGAGTTTTGGGTTTGATACGTTGCGACTCAAAGAGAACAACCTGCAGATCCACTTCGATGACACGAGCGCCTCGGCCGGCTTCCCGGCAAACGACTGGCGCCTCGTCATCAATGACTCGAATTTTGGCGGCACCAATCACTTTTCGATTGTGGATGCGACCGGCTCTCACACGCTCTTCAAGCTCATGGCGGGCGCCCCGGCCAACTCCCTGTTTCTCTCCGCGACCGGCATGCTCGGGCTCCAAACTGCCGCACCAGAACTCAACCTGCACATCAAAGATGGCAACTCGCCGGGCATTCGCTTCGAGCAGGATGCCTCCGAGGGTTGGTCAACTCAGAGCTGGGATTTGGTGGGCAACGAGCAGAGCTTCTTTCTACGCGACGTCACCGCGGGAGCCACGTTGCCTTTCGAAGTCCGAGCTGGAGCGCCGACGGCCAGCCTGACGATAGACAGTCAAGGCCAAGTTGGAGTTGGCACCGCCACGCCTCATTATCCTTGGGAAGTAGAAACCCACGCAAAGGATTCAACCGCGGCGGTAGCACGCGTTGACGGCGCCACATGCGTGATGACAGCGGCAGACACCTACGGCGCCATCGGCACCGTGACGCCCCATGCGCTGCGCCTCACGGTCGATGGCGAAGCCGCGATGAGCCTGGCCCCAGATCACAGCGTCGCGATGGCCAACGGAGCCTCCTTGTCGGCCGGTGGCGTGTGGACCAACGCTTCCAGCCGCGCCCTCAAGGAGAATATCCGCGACCTCGGCACCGAAGAGGCCTTGGCCACGCTCGCCGCGCTTGCGCCCGTCACGTACACCTACAAGGCCGACGCCACCGAAGAATACGTGGGATTCATCGCCGAGGAGTTGCCCGAGCTGGTCGCAACCAAAGACCACAGGGGTGCAAGTCCGATGGATATCGTCGCGGTGTTAACCAAGACCGTGCAGGCCCAGCAGCAGGAAAACGCCGCACAAAAGCAGACCATCGCCGAGCTAAGTGGACGTCTGCGCACGATTGAAAGGGCGTTGGTTGAGCTGAGGCGCCAAGAAGCGCACTGAATCGGAGTCGCGCGTTAGCCCCACGTCCATGTTCAACCGCGCCTGACACTGTCGGTTCCTCTGGCTACAGATAAACCCGCCGGCAGTACGATCACCGACATGAGACCTCATCCGGCCGGCCCCTAACAAGCGCTACGGTCCGATTTTACTACGTTTTGACTCACCACCGCTCCCGGCACCGCCTCAAGGCATGCGGACAGGAGCGGAGGGGGGCATCGACGGCGGAAACCTATCGGCGCTTTACGACTTTAGGCTGGGTCCTGCATGATGTGAGAAGGTCATTACGGGCGCGCCTTGTGCGACAGCGGCAAGCCCGCCCACGAGTACAAAGTCGACGCCAGCATCAGCCAATGCCAGCAAAAGCTCTGTCAACGAAGAGGAGTCAGCCATTACCGAGCATCACCAAACGCCAACCGCAATTGCTGGGCCGCTCGGAGCGCACGGTCGTTGAGCCGCAAACGCTCGGCGCAGGAGAGCTGTATGAGTTCGCGGATGAGTGAGGTGTCGTGATCATGGGCCAAAGAAGCGTCGCAACCTTGCGGCGATTGGACTGGCTCTGGAGCCGTTGTGGTTAGGGCGGCCATCACAAATCCTAGCTTGAACTGCCGACGTCCCGTCATCAATAGAGAAGCATGTCGCCCTTCGTTGCTCGAAATGCTGCGCCGCCGCGGCAAGGTGCGGCTTGAAGATCTGTCCCGCTTGCGGCTCACCCAGCCCATGGATGTCATTGCGCTCAAGGTCGAATGGCTCGCCTCGCTCGATGAAGCCGAACGTTTCGTGGTGACGCGCCCACCCGCAGAGCTGGGTTGCCTATAGCGACGCCTTCATGACCGTCTCGCGCCCAGGGCGACGAGGAGCTCATCTAATTGGTCGAACGTCTCGCCCATCCCACAGGTACTCCCGGAGGCGACGGCACCGTCGAGAGCTTCCTTCGAAGGATACAGGTCGTGCACGGCGACCAGCGTCTTGCCACCCTTCTCTTCGAAAGTCACCGTGGTGACGGCTCCAACTTCACCGGCTTCCTCATTGGTCCAGACGAGGCGCGCGTGCGGCTTTACTTCGACGTACCTACCAAAGAACGCCATAGGCTCTTGGGCGGCAGAGTGGCGGAACACCAAACGATACGTGCCCCCGACACGAGCATCCATCTCGCAGGATAGCAGCGACAGGCCAAACGACTTCGGCACCCACCATTGCCTGAACAGCTCGGCACGGGTCCACGCCTCGAACACGGTGCGCGCCGGGCCGTTGACGGTTCGGGTGACGACGAGCTCGCGCTCGGATTTCTGCTCAGTTGTCGTCAGGTTCTTCGCAGGCTCATTTGGGCTTGTTGCGAGCATCCGCCTTCTCCTCCTGTGTTCGTTTCTCGACCGCGTCGTCCAACGCATCGACGGGGTTGGGGGGGGCACGCGGCGCCCAGAGCAACCTGCAGTTGCTGACGAATTTGTTCACGCCGGGCTCGGTGCACAACGGGCAAACGACAGCCGCTCCCGACCCCCTGAGCCTGCACATGGCGACCTCGCCCGTCTTGCTTGGGTCGCGGCTGTACGCCCACAGGACGCCCCGTAGGCAGAACACATCAAGGGCTGCTCACACTCCCGCTGGCCGGTTCGTCGTTTCCATTCGAGCCAATGCGAGCTGAAGTCGTTCCATCTGACGCCGCGCAACATTGCGGTCCAGCGTGGTGTCGAACAAGGCCTTGGCCGCATCAACGACATCGAGCAGCAGAGCCAACTCGGCGGTCGACAATGTCACTTGCTGCCGAGCTTCTTCTGCAAGACCCATTCGCTCGCGTAACTCTTGAGTTCGCATGTCTTCTCCTGCCTTACGGACCTGGGCGCGACGCAGGTGGGTTGGCCTTGCGCCGGTTGCATTCACGCACAGTAGGTGATCTTGCGCGACGGTGTCGATCCTGCCGCGTGCTGCCAGTAAGCCGCCGCGGGAATCACAGACAGGTGCGGTTGCAGGGAACGGGTCGAGAATTGCAGCCAGTTGTCCTGATGATTACCGTTTCGTCTGGGTGGGGCGTCGGATTCACTGACTTCCCTGACGCGAGTGTGGGCTCGCCTCTGGTGGTGGACGACCCGCGGCGGACGGGTTGTCGCTTGGTTTGGAGTTGCTGGTGAACAAGAACCGTGTCGAGGCCTTCAGCGACGGCGTGCTCGCCATCATCATCACCATCATGGTGCTCGAGATGAAAGTACCTCATGGGGATGCGTCGCCGGAGGCGCTGCGGCACATTCTGCCCGTTTTTCTCAGCTACATCCTGTCGTTTGTCTACGTGGGCATCTATTGGAGCAATCATCACCACTTGTTACAGGCAGCCCACAAAGTGAATGGCCCGGCGCTCCTCGCCAATTTGCACCTCCTCTTTTGGCTATCCTTGTTGCCCTTCGCCAGCGGCTGGATGGGCGAGAACAACTTCCAGCCCTTGCCGGTGTTTGTGTACGGTGTCGTGATGTTGATGGCTGCCAAGGCGGATTCGATCCTGATCACGACGCCCGTACCTCATGGCGGTGGTTTTCGGCAAACGCAGTCCACGCTTGAGGCCAACGGTCGGAGATGGCGTAGCTGCGGAG
>JAKLEG010000470.1 GCA_022703175.1 Myxococcota bacterium
GGCGAACTCACCTTGGTGGTGCCCGAGGGCGACCATTTGCAATACCTGAGCTTCACTTTGCCCGAAGCCTCGTTGATGCCGCCAGGCACCGTGGGCCGGATGTTGTGGCCTGTGGAGCGGGACTTTGCGGTGGATTACGACGGCGATGGTACGGTCGACGCCTATTTGGAGGCCGACCACGACGACGCGATTGTGGATAGGCCGCCGCAGCTCTTGAGCGTGCAGCAGTGGTGCAAAGGCGACGTGGGTGATCGCAAGATCTACTTCGACACCGGTGATCCGTTAGGAAGGCTCATCGTCGCGCTGTTTGACGAAGAGGTACAACGCGCGGATGTCGCCGCGTTCGAAAACTACGCCATGCCCGAGCACCGGGTGCAAGGCACCTACCTACAACCGGATGGTCGGTTGTTGTTCGTGTTCTTAGACCGGCCTGTGGGCCCCATGGTGCCGCGTATGCTCACAGTGAGCGGGATCCGGGACCTGCGCGGTCACCCCATGGCTTCGGCTGAGGCGCCGCTGCAAGCTGACGGCGAGCGTGCCGCGGTGAGCGGCCGCGTGTCGGGAACTGTACGCACCCCCGATGGCACCCCGATACCGTTTGCCAGCGTGCAATACATCTATCCGCTGCCCGAGCGCGACAACCTGTTAGAGCCCGACACCAAGAAGATGGTCATCTCGGTGCTCGTAGCCGACGCCAACGGCGAGTATGGGCTCGACTTCGTGCCCCATCTAGAAACGGGGCCGTTGTTCACCCTCGTTGCCACCGAGCCCGAAACCGGCGCCCAAGGCCGCGTGTCTACTGAAATTCGATATAATAACCAGCACTTACGCCTGGATGTCATCATCCGAGGCTACGGCTCCATAGACGGCTTCTTGTACGATGACGACGGCAACCCGGTGTCGGGCTACGTGGGCGGGAGGAGTGTGCCGCTTGAGGTGCACGCGACCAACCTGAGCACGGGCGAGCTGGCGGTTACCTGGGTAGATGAAACAGGCTATTTTGCGTTCCCACGAACGTTGATGCACTCAGGTAGTGAACCGCGGGTGGCGCCCCGGTTGACCGTGGGGAACATCGCGTTGCGCGCGCTGTTGCCCGGGGATTCTCCCGAGACCCACCAGTACGCAATTGCAACGGCCAACCTTCCGGCTGCGGGCTCGGCCGTGACCCAGGACCTCTATCTGTATCCGTTGCAGAAGGTCGGCACGGTATCCGGGCGCGTGTTGGAGGCCGATGGGGATGTGGGAGTGGAAGGGGTGTCGGTGCAGGTATGGGCGAAGGTCGTCAAGCGAGTCGACCTATACGACCGGCAACTCGCGTGGGCGGGTGTCGCCATGACCACCACGGCAAGCGACGGCTCGTACACGCTCGAAAATGTGCCCGCGGGTGACATCGAGGTCTACACCTTCAGGCAATCTACCTACGAACAGGTGCGAGTGCGCTCGTACCTGGATGCGACAAGCGCCCATGCGGTAGTGAATTTGCGGCTCCCAGGCATCGGCGGTGATGCCTTTGTCACCGTGTTGGATGCTAACGGCAGTCCGCTTCCGGGCGCGCTCGTGGTGGGTGGTCCCTTCCAGGGCACTACCGCCAGTGATGGCACCTATCTGTTTGGCAACATGCCAGTAGGTACTTACATATTTGGCGCTAAGGACAACCTGACGCACGGTATTGGCACCGCTCGGGTGACCATCGTGCCTGGCCAGAGGGCCAACGCGACGATACAGGTGCAGCCCATGGGGCGGATTCGTGGCACGGTTACTCTCGCCGATGGCATGACCACGGTTACGGCCCAGGAGGTTCAACTCTGGAGCCTTGGCTACAATGGCGGTGTCGTGGCGCGCGTGTTCACCAACGCCAGCGGCGACTTTGGGTTCGACTATTCGCCGCTCGGCGATTACGAGGTTCGGGCCGTTGTGGAAAGCCACGGGGATGGCGGGGCGGCATCAGCTCGCATTCTTCAGGGGGGAGATATCGTCAACGCCGACATCAGGTTCCGCGGCTTGGGTAAGGTTTCTGGCAAGGTCGTTCAAGTCAACGGCGACAACTCGGTGACGCTGGTCATCGCATCAACAATGATCATGTACCGCAATGTCTGGCGCGTCGACTGCGATGGCTTGATGGAAATCCCCAATTACTATGTCGACTATGTCAACGAGCTCAGCCAAGACGAAGCCATTGGCCAAGATGTACAGGCCGCCTTCAGAGGTGGCACGGGTCAAATGGCTGAGCGTTGTTTCTTCCGTTTGATGCGCGAAGGTACGGCGTGGAACAAGACGAAGTGGTTCAAAAGCGACATCTTGAGCAACGGCGACACCGGTGATGTCACCGGCGAGTTCCTCTTTGTCGACTCGATCACGGGTGGGCCTTTCACAATCACGGCCATGGTTGGTGGAGCGGGAACCGAACTGACGTTGCCTGCCTCTGTTAATGGTTTCATGCCGCGGGTGTTGCCTACCGATCCGCCGGTAGATGTCGGGACGATTTCACTAGTGCCCTCGGTTGGTGCCGTGACCGGGACCATCTACATGCCCGACGGCATCGAGCCAGCCGGGCCCGGCGTGGTGGTTCGGCTGTTGCCCTCGGGGATCGAGGCACGTACGGACGCGGACGGCGTTTACGATGCGCCCTTGGTTCCCATCGGCAACATATCGGTATTGGCCGATACCGGCACGCCGCCTGCGTGGCCCGATTTCGGCCAGGGCGAGTCCGTAGACACGAGCGCCATGGAGGCCTTGAATGTCCGGCTGTTTGCCCAGGGCTCTGCGGTGGTCTCTTCGGGGCAAACCACGATTCGCGACCTGCGGCTGTTGGACATGACCTCAGTGACGGTGAACGTCAAAGAGGCGATCCCGGGCTCCACAGCGTATCGCTTGGTGCCCCACGCCAAGGTCACGCTGGCCACGGCCTCCACGCTCGATGACAGCTTTGGTCTCTGCACCGACCTGTACGACCCCTGCTTCGCGAGCCAATACACGCCCACGGGCAGCATCACCCTTGGGCCGGTGATTGAGGGTCCGTTTACCGTACGCGCACAGCTCGACAATTCACCGGCAACAGGCCTCGCGAGTGGCAAGGTCCTACGTACCGAGCTCGGCACGGCGCCCGTGACCATCGATGTCGTGATGAACGCCGTGGTGGCTCCGGGCGGCGTCGTTACTCCAGTGGCGACGTTTGGCGTTATCGATGGGGTTATCTACAAAGCGGGTGGCGTAACACGCCTCAGCAACCCGGCAGAAGTCACGATTCTTACGAGCGGGTTGCAGATTGCCACCACCAGCGATGAGACTGGCCATTTCTCGGCTGAGTTGGTGCCGTCTGGAGCCTTCAAGGTCAACGTTTTCGAGCCGTTCACCGCGCGCACTGGCACTACCACCGGTCGAGTCAATGCGTCGCAGACCACGCAGGTGGCCGTAACGCTTGTGGGCTTGGGAACGGTGTCGGGCACAGTGCTCTACGCCGATGGTGTTCGCAAGGTCGCTGGTGCGCAGGTAGTGCTGTATCCGTCGGGCAATTTCACCAACCCGTTGGTCGCAGTGACCGACCATGAGGGCCAGTACATGCTGCCGGGCGTGCCGCTCGGGGCGTACGATATCGAGGTCATCGACTATTTGAACACGAAGCTTACCGGTACCGCCGAAGGCACAATGGTGGCCGATGGTGATTACAACACCACCGATGTTTGGTTGCAGCCAGCGGCTGATTTGCTCGTGACGGTGTACGATGCCACCGGCACGGTGTTGCAGGATGGCGCCCAAGTAACTGTTTTGGCTAACAAATTCTCGCGATCGGGGTTCGCCGGAACGGCGCCCGATGTCATGGCGGGCAAGGTTCTCATTCCCGACCTGCCGCTCGGGACCTACACGGTTGTGGCACACCCCGCGGTTACGGGGGTCGCCGAGCCCGGAGATGGCGGCACGGCCACGGTTCAATTGTTGGTGAACGACGTCGAGGAGCCGTTGGTGCTTAGCTACCGCGGTGTGGCTGATGTCTCGGGCCACGTGGTCGCCGACGGCGAAGGTGTTACGGGCGCCCTGGTGTCGCTGCAGAGCGAGAGCGAGTTCTTGCGCCAGCCGATTCAAATGAACGGCACAACCAATGCGCAAGGCGACTTCGCCTTTACAAACGTGCCGGTGGGCAAATTCAGTGTGCTCGCGACGCGCACCGGCAGCGGTCTTGCAACGCTATCGGGCTTGGCCTCAGGCACCATTGTCACCCACGGCACGAACGTCCCTGACCTCACGGTGGAGCTGCAACCCTTCGGCAGCCTCACGGTGACGGTTTTGGCGCCAGACGCGGCGACGCCTGTGAGCGAGGCAGTGGTGGTTGTGTCGCAATCGCAAAAGCGCACGGCCAAGAGCACGAACAGCAATGGCATGGCTCAGTTCGACTACTTGCCCACCGGCGCCTACGACATCGCCGTATCGGACACTCAAACCAACGGCCGGGCCCAAGGCCAGGAGGTGAACGTCGGTAGCAGCGCCGTCACCGAGGTGACCTACGTTCTCGACACAAACCACCCCACGGTGCAAACCGTGCTCGTGAGCGGCACCGAGTTGCGGCTGAATGTGAAGCCCCAGGATTGCACGGGCGGGAGCTGTGTGAATGGTGGCGTTCGGGTCACCTTCTCCGAGCCGATGCAGGTCAGCACCTTCAACAACAATACCTTCAAGGTGTTGCGCGGCGCGCTGGTTGTGAATGGCACCACGGCCTCTACGTGTGGCACGGCTAAGGTTTGTTCCGAGTTTACCTTCGTGCCGAACCCGCCGTTTATGGAATCGACCACCTACGACGTGCGCATTGTGGGCGAGTCTGTGGATTTCGAGGGGAAGGTTGTAGGAGTAGGGCCTACGGATGCCGTGGGTTTTGGGCTTACGAGTGACTACAAGTTCAGTTTTACCACCGGCGACTACACTGCGCCGACGGTAGTCTCGCGGTCCCCGGCTGTGGGGGCCACGCAAGTG
>JAKLEG010000471.1 GCA_022703175.1 Myxococcota bacterium
CAATGCTCCTGGGAAACTCCAGGTGCAGGGGGGTCAATGCTCGTGAGAAACTTTAGGCCAGAGGGGTCAAAGGTCGTGGGAATCGACACCCCGTCCCGATATCCTCGGTAAGCAAACAGCCCGCAGGGTTCGTAGTCACTTGCCCTATGGCCGCACACACAGCTAGTGCGTTGTCGGCATTGATGTAGATGGTCGCCGGCACCGGTTGCAGCCAAACGAGACGCTCCGTGTCTGAAAGCTCCTGCTCGTAGGAGAACCTCCCGTTGGCGTCAGACTTTCCGTAGGTGCCTTTGTCGTAGCTACCGTCAAACACATAGACATCGCCGTTTGGCCGCAGACCTTCAAAGTCAATCGTAGCGCTCTGCGGCTTGTTCGCGGCCTTGAGCGTCATGCGAATGGCGTTGGCGTTAACCGCAATAGACGCCTCCACGCACTCGCTACTAACTACCGAGACGCCGCCCACGGAGAATCGCTTGCTCGTAACTTGGTCGATGGTCTCAATCTTGAGTTCTTGCACCAATCCAAAGGTGCCAGTAACAAGGGTCTCGCCTGTCGCGCGACATGCTGCTGGGTCCCAGGTCGGATTATCGAGCTTCTGCCAATGTTCATCCTGAAAACGGGCCGGAACCAACTTCGCCGCCGCGACAAGTGGCCGTTGTGTTGGGTCGCAGTCGATTGTTACCGTCGCCGGCGACGTAAAAGCTAGATTAGCCGGCTCCATCGCAATTGCGGGCCCTATAATCTCCTCGGCCCCAAGGAATGCTTCCGCGGTCTTGTCTACTTCTACAAAGGTTACGGCTGCGTTGGTGGAATCGGCACCCTCAGGAATGGTGACTTCGAGGCGAGTGCCGCGAGTGGGTTCCGTCCTGGGAAGGTCGGATTCGCCATCGGCCGGTTTTGAGGCGGCAACTGCTAGCTCGGTAGGCGTGGGCGGGTCGTCTTTGTGCGCATCGGCCGCAACCGTGACAGTATGGGTGCTAGCGCTTCTTGCCGTTGATATGGCGAGACCGTTTGATTGCGAAGCGTTGTTGCAGGCAAGAGCGAGGAGGGACAACAAACAAAGAACGACGGAGAAGCGGCCGTGCAGCCGCAACAGGTTGGCCATCGACATTATTTAGGGCCCCCGGCGCCATGGAGACCCCCCGGATCACATGGCGAACTTCGGCGTGTGCCATATTGGTATTAAAATGTCAATCAGACTACTTTTAAAGAGCACCGACCCAGCATTAAAACACTAGCCGTCCGGCAAAAAAACACTGATTAGAGTTTTGGGTCGAATATGCAACATATGTTGCATGGCCACCAAGCAACAGACACCATTGTGATTGCCCGAGGATTTAGGCGACGCCGCGAGAAGAATCTGGCACTAAAGTGTGTACACGTGCGGACCCTGGGCTGCGCCACCTACCGTGTGCCAGAGGTTGGGGTTCATCCCAAACGAGGCCGGGACCGGTCACGTCGTTGACTCGCTATCGCCAATTGCTCCGTGAATGCCCGTTGGCGGCCCAAGCGCCTCAAGGCGCGGCAAACAGCCATGGCGTCGCGGCCCCTTGGTTGTGTGCGTGGTTGACTGGCTCACGCCATCGCAGGTGATAGGCTGCACTCGTTGTTTGCGGCGTTGTGCAAAGACCACGCTCCGTTTCGCGCTGCATCTGGGAATCCTCCCGCATCCGAAATCCTGGTTTCGTTACCGAAGGGTCCGCAAACTCGAAAGAGACGCCCCACCGACGCAACTACTGCTGACGTTCTGTCGCAATCACATGCCCGCCATCATCGGCGCCCAACTGGATCCGCAGCAACAACGACAAGTCTTGCGCGTGGGTATCCATCGAGATCTACTTAGAAAGATCGAACGCTAGCATCTGCGCCGCACGTTTGATTAGTCGCCGCTACGGCCCTCTCGGGGCAAAGGCGGGCCACGCACCGTAGTTGAAATGTTGCTCACCGGATCGTAACGACGAACCCGGCCATAAGGTGTATGCAGGTACAGATACGCGGGCGTGATGCCCTGATCGTGCGTCCAACGGGCTGCCTTGTGGTCGCCTTCTGAAAAGTACTCTTGGGAGCCGCTCACCAGCGACTCCTGACCGCGTCTCGGATGGGTATGAAAGCTTGCGACCGCACCCTCGGGAGGGACTCCCAGGCACACACTGCCCGGCATTACAGGCTTGTTATACTTGGCGCACGTTTTGGAATCGGCGATCTCGGTGTAGGTGAAACCGCCGCCCGGCAGCCGCACGATCCAACCACCATACTCGATGAATTGCTGCTTGCGCGCACGACAGTAGTACAACGCATCCACGGCGGCATCGTTCGCTGACGCAAACACCGTGCTAGGTCCATGAAATGCCTGGTCAGGCAAATTTGGTGAGAGTGCCGAGTCGGGAGGCTCTGGCGGTCGGTCAGAGTATGTGCGCGTGAACGGATCAAAATAGATATTGGCCATGACGCACCTCGCGACAACCCCTGCGAATATGCCAGAGAATGAGAATCCTAGCCAGACGCGACAACGCGCATGTTGGCAGCACGGTAGATGTCCGCACATTTCAGAGCCAAGGTGCCGAGGATGTGCGAGCAACAACCTAGGGCCCGGGTGTTCCGGGACGTGCGGATGCAAGACGCGCTCACAAGGTGTTGGTGCAACTGATACCCTCATGTTGCTGGTCGATCATCTTCGTGGTCGAATGGCCCTCAAATGGCCATGGCGCAAAGACTCGCTATTCTAACGTCTGGCCTACTGTCGCGCAGCATGCGGCTAGTCCTGGAGCATAGTAT
This sequence comes from Myxococcota bacterium, assembly GCA_022703175.1. Classification (GTDB taxonomy): domain Bacteria; phylum Myxococcota; class XYA12-FULL-58-9; order XYA12-FULL-58-9; family XYA12-FULL-58-9; genus JACRCV01. The sequence goes on from JAKLEG010000471.1 coordinate 2,776, forward strand.
GGTGTACCAATTCCTCGGCCCTGAGACACAGCGACTACGAACTGACCGTGGCCTTGTTAGACTATGGGCCCAACAGTCCGTATTGTGCACGCTGTACACGGGCCACGTCGACGCTGAGATGGCCAAGATAGTCCCAGAAGTCGGCGACCAAATCGTCAAGAAGTACGGCAAGGTATTGACGTTCCACGACTGGAGGGAGATCTCCACTTACGATCCGGCGTGCCGAAAGATCCTCATCGATTGGACCAAGGCGGTTGGGAAACAGAATCCGGCTGCACATATCCTGCTCAAACAAGGCCTGGTATCCATGGGCGTTTCGGTGGGTGCCATGTTTCTGCCAAACCTGCACATCTTCACAAGCGCCAACGAATTCGAGGCTCGCCTGCGCGACACCCTGGCCCAAGACTCAGGTTCGACGACCACTCCGACGTCGCCGAACCCGGTGCCACACCCCAGCAAATAGGTCTTGGCTCGTCGCGCCACGGGCCTCATCGTCCACAAACCCAGTGTGGCAGGATTGGGCCCTCAAGGTCGGCCTCATCCGTTAAAGCACGGTCGAGAGGCCTGAGGTTGTGGCTTCCCGCCTACTCACAGGGGATACGTTTACAGCTGGCGGTGCCGTCGCTGCCGGCGACGCAGGCGCTATCGGGCGAGCAATCGGCGCTGCTCTCGCACACCTTCCGGCCGCAGTAACCTGATGGATAGCAAGCCATGTCGGTGCCGCACTCGCTGTTCGACAAACACTCGGCCATGCAATAGCCAGCCAAGCAGGTGTAACCAAACGGACACTCAATTGCCGGGTTGTCTCCCTGTGCCTCGGCGCAACCAAAACACTGGCCTACCGGCGAAGTTGGCAGGCAGGTGAGATCCACGCCGCAGTCGATGTCGTTGGTACAAACAAAGCCTGGATCGGTGTCGTTGGCACAATAGCCATCCTGGCATTCGAGGCCCGCGGGACACACGCTCACCACGGCCGGCATGCAGCGGCCGTCACTCCCCAACGTATAGCCGGCGTTACATTGGCACTCGGGGCCGAAGGCCGTAACCACGCACGCATTCTTGTTTAACTCGTGGTCACACGGATTCGGCGCACAGCTTGTCTGACAAGCGCCGTAGATGCAGCTTGCCCCCGCCTCGGTGCAACTCCCTGCAGGATTGGTGGGTGAACAGGCGACCTCTTCGCAGGGGGTGCGTCGGCACAAACCACTGCCCGAGTTGTCTTCGTCTTCGCACAGCGTGCTCACGGGACAGTCACTGTCCTTGGTGCAGGTCTTCTGAATGCAGATCCCCAGGCCCGTGCTGCAACGGCCCCATGGGCAATCGCTGTCATCGGCACACTCGGAAGTGCAAGCGCCGTAGTTGTTGCACACGAAGCTGCCAGGACAATCCAGGTCGCCCTGGCAGCCCTGGCACACGCCCCCCGCAGCCGCGCTGTTACACAACAGCATCGAGTCCAGATCACCACCGGTACAATCGCTGGTGCTGACGCATTGCTGTGAGCCCAACTCGGCCGGCACGCAGTGGTCGTTGGTACAAACCAAGCCGCCCGTGCATGCCGGGGCCAAAGCGATCACGCAGGCAAACGTACTCCCAAGCGTCTTCGGTTCAAACCCCACGTCGCATGCGCAGTGGTAAAGGGCGGGCGTGTCATCGGCCACGCAGACCGTCTGATGAATCGGCCCCACCGCACAGGGCTGCAACTCACAGGGGTCGCCTTGCGGCATCAGGCAAGTGCCTAGCGGCGTCGGTACGTAACCCAGGTCGCAGGCACAGGCATCGCCATTGGCGTGGCTGTTGGCGGGGCAGCACAGCCCAGCGGCATCAGCGAAACCAACATCGCAATCGCAGCGATAGCCACCTAGCTCGCCGGCATCCAACACGCAGACACTCCGATGGTCGGCGTTGCCAACACACGGGTTGTCGGCGCAAACATCGACAACATCGGTATCGCTGCCAGCGCTGTCGCCCGCCAGGTCGTCATCGCCAGCGACGCTATCGCTGCCGTGCTGAGTGTCCCCAGGTTGGTCGGTGTCACCTGGGAGCAGCGAATCGCCCGCTTGTGGGGCGTCGGTATCTGCCACGGTGTTGGTGTTACTGGAGTTGTCACTGCCGCACGCCACGGCGCCCAGCACGAACGCCAGCGCCAACACGGGGA
>JAKLEG010000472.1 GCA_022703175.1 Myxococcota bacterium
AACACCGGGGAGGCGGCTACGTCGAAGAGACCAACCACTTCTTTTTGGGAGGTTTGGTAAACGTCGAAGAAGTGGTGGTACCCGACCACTGCCCCAATGGTGCCTCCAAGGTGCACGTCTACCAAACCTTTGGTGACGGATTTGTCAGTGGCATCACCCTGGGAATTTACACGCCCCGCACCGTGGAGATTTGGTGCGCTGCCGAGAGCCACGCCCAGGTGAGTAATCCTGCCGACGCCGTGATGGGTGCGAAGGAGACGCTCCAATGACCCGCAATATCCTGATGTTAGCTCTGTTTATGACGAGCGCCTGTTACACCACGCGCATCACCTTCCAAAAGGAGGCACGCGGTGTGCTGGATGAAAACTGGGATGGCAAGTACCACCACGGCCTGGTTTACGGCATGGTGGAGTTGAGTGACCCGGTGGCGTTGGGCGAAATTTGCCCGGCGGGCGTGGCCTACGTGCAACAAGAGCAGACCTTCATCAATAGCTTTGTCAACAGCACCACTCGCGGCATCTACACGCCGCAAAGCGTTTGGGTGTATTGCGTCGATGGCAGTGCCAGTGCCGCGGTGCTCGACGATCGTGGTCGGGTGGTGGCGTTGGCACAAACCGAGCGGTTAAACCAACCCCCCAGGCCCTAGAAATGCGAAGGATTCCGAGCTTAGGCGCCCCGCGACTCCAGCTGTTATCAGCAGGTGGAGCGAGACAGGTCGCAGCGCCTGAGCTCGGGAATTCTACCACCGCGCTCTCCGATGATGCCCTCATGTTGGCAGTCGCGGCCGCTGACCAGGCGGCTTTCACCGAGCTCGTCGGTCGTTACCAGCCTGTGGTGCGGCGCCTTTGCGCGGTGTTGCTCCAAGACGAAACCCTCGCCCGCGACGTGGCTCAAGAGGCCTTCTTGAAACTCTGGCTTGCTCGCACTCGCTACCAGCCGATTGGCAAGTTCCGCGCGTATCTGTTTGCCATCGTGCGCAATGCCTGTGCGAGCGCGCGTCACGAGCAACGCAAGCACCCGCCCGCCGAGACTGTGCCGGAATCGGCCTTCGTGGGAGCCGATGTCGAGCTCGTCATCGAGCGCCAGCGCATTGTGCGTGGGGCGTTGAGCAAGCTTGAGGAGAAATTCCGAGTGCCGTTGTTGTTGCGCTATTTCGTAGGTTTGTCGCATGACGAGATTGCCGAGGTGATTGGCCGCACCACCTCAGCGACGCGCTCACGGGTGTTTTACGGCCTCAAAGAGTTGGCTGCTATCATTCCGGAGGAGGTGTAGCGATGCGCTGTGCTTCGGAGCAGGAGCTTGCAGCCTATGCCGACGGTGATCTGACGCCAGCCTTGCGACAGAAGCTTGCAGATCACCTGCAACACTGTGGCCGTTGTCGCGCGGGGGTCGAGCGCTTGGGGCACGTGGCCGCCTTGGTGAGCGAGTTGCCGACGCAAGATCACGACGATGCTTTCGCACGCGATTTGCTCGCTCGCGTGCGCCAAGCAGAAACGACACCAACGACACCCAAGCGCGCCTGGTTGTGGCAGTGGGGATGGGCAGCGTTGGCTGCGCCCGCGTTGGCAGTGGCGGTGGTGCTATGGATGTTACCCAACAGCCCGGTGCATCCGGAGTTCGTCGCGCGCGGCAGTAACGCAACAACCGCCACCGCGCAGCTTGGCGTGGCTATCACCTGTTATTTGCATAGCCACCCCGAAGCTGGGGTGGCGTTGCTTGAGGGGATGCGCGTGCATCCGGACGATGGCTATTCGTTCGTGGTCTTTAATCGTTCGAACCAGCTGAATTATCTTGTGATTTTTGCTCAGGATGCGGCGGGTGTTGGGCACTGGATCTATCCAGAGCGCAACGCGGGTGCAGCGTTAGGGGCGGCGATTACGATTCCGGCAGCCCCCCAAAGCCTCGCACTCCCAGAGGGCGTAACGCTGGAGTCTCCCAGCCTTGGTCCCCTCGTGCTCGTGGCCGCCTTCTTTGCCGAGCCCCCGGTTTTGGCCGACGTCGAAGCGACACTCCTGCGCGTGGGGCTTGCAGGTGTGGGCGCGCTGCCGGGCCTACAAACGTTGCAACAAGTGAAGGTTCAGGTGGTCGCCGCGTCAGAGCCGGCGCCATGAGAGTCATCACACGCCTCTTCGGTGTCTGCTGTTGGCTCGGCGGCATCGCTGTTTGGGCGCTGCCCACCGCAGCCTGGGCGGCGGCGCATGCCTTGGTGGTGACCAACAACCACAGCCTGAGTCCCGATCGCCCTGACTTGCACTATGCCGACGACGATGGCGTCAAGTATGCGCAATTGTTCTCGGAGGTCTTGCCGAACGCCAAGGTCACATTGCTGACGCAGTTGGATGCCGAAAGCCGCATGTTGTTCCCAGAATGGGTGGGGCGCGCGCAGAGTCCGACGTTTGCCAACGTATTTATTGAAGCGGCCCGGGTGGCCGAGGCAGCGCGGCGGGAGCACGTGTTAGGAGAATTAACCACGGTCTACCTGGTGTTTGCGGGTCACGGCGATTTAGACCACGGGCAGGGCTATTTGGAGCTCGCCGATCGGCGCCTCACCTCCCAAGCGTTGGACCGCGAGTTGTTGCCACTGTTCGCTGGGCTGCCGGTACATTTGGTGCTGGATAGCTGCAACTCATACTTCATGCTCAATCCGCGCGGGCCGAGTAAACGACGATGGGCCGTGAGCACGCGGCCCGAGAGTGTGCTCGACCATCATAAAAATGTCGGGGCGCTCATTTCCACCAGCGCCGAGGCTGTGACGTACGAGTGGAGTGAGTTGCAGTCGGGAATTTTCAGCTACGAGCTACGTTCGGGGTTGCGCGGCGCTGCTGACCTGGATGGTAACGGCCAAGTCTCCTACGTAGAGCTCGCAGCGTTTGTCGAGACTGCCAATCGGAATGTGCCCAACGATTTGTATCGACCCAAGGTGTACGCGCGCGCGCCCGAAGAGGGGCGCGGCGATGTCTTTGTCAGCTACGATTTTCAACACGGCCGCCGCCTGAAGCTTTCTGGCGCAACAGCACAACGGTTGACGTTACGCGACGCTCACGGCGTGCGGCTGCTGGACTTGCATCGTGGCGCCGCGGGCATTTTGACCTTGTGGCTACCCACCTCAGGCACGTTGGAGTTGTTTGAGCGCCAACGGGATCCGCAGGGACGGCCGGTGATGGTGGTGTACAGTATGCCGGCCACTGAGCAGCCGGGCGAGTGGGCCTTGGACGGTTTGTTGAGCGTGCCGCCAGCATTGGCCCAACGCGGCGAATCTCCGGTGTTTGAGTCGCTGTTTGCCACGCCCTTTGAGGCTGCGGCGATCGCGAGCTACCAGGCACGCCACCGTGACGCAGCGCAGGTGGATGATTTTGGCATCGGTCGGCGTGACGTCGTGAGACTGCGTCAACATCTTCAAGTCGCCACGGCCATGGAGCGGGACGAGCGAGTGCGCACCGGTGTCATGGGGGCGGCGCTGGCTGCGGTGGCTGGCTATGAGCTTTTGGACCTGACTCGCGAAAAGTCATTTAGCGCGAGCAGTGCCAATGACCAGATCTTGGCCGGGTTAAGTGTGTTTGTCGGCGCCACCGGCGTGGTGATGGCCGTGACAACGCAGGTGCCGGTGGCCGAGTTGTACGATGACTACGAGTCGATGGATGATTCCCAAGAACGTCAGCGCGCCGTGAATGTGTTGGCCACCGAGCGGCGGTTCGCCGCCTTGGCAGAGCAACAGGGGCGTTGGCGCCAAGCCACAGCGGTCGGCCTGATCGTGGGGGGCGCAGCCATGGTTGCCGTACAAACAGTTTCGGGGCCTGTCGAAGATGCGTTTGCGCGCAACTATCTGCGCGGCATGCTAGGCGTCGGTATCGCGGGGCTAGGCATTTACAGCTTGGTGTCGCTGCGCCAGCCCACCGAGCGGGTGTTTGAGCTGTATGCTGGTGAGGCGGTCAACACGGATAGTTCCGCAGCAGGGTCAGTCGCCGCAATCAACACCAAACAAGACTCAGCTTTTACGTGGCGGCCGTTGTGGGGCTTGACGACGGGTGGCGTTACCGTGGGCGTGGGTGGGCGGTTTTGAGATGGCGGCGTTTTTTTAAGGTATGCAACGAGCTAGCCCGCCGCAATATCACGGTGTCTGGCTACTTACCTTTAAGTGTTCGCCCGTTTACCGTAACCGGATAGCCGACCGGTGCAGTGAGTAGATTTTTGACCAACCTAAAAACATCCGTGCCAACCTGTTGTGGCCAGAGGTTGTTGGCGTTGCCAGCCAGTGTTTCCGCACGCATAACCGCATCGGAAACTTGTTCAGGCGTCAAACAACTGAGCCATCGAGTCTCATTTCCCTTGTTGTAACCACCGAGATGACCCTGCAACCTGGCAACAACCGCGCTGCAATTGGGCAATTGCTCAGATTCTGCAACGGCCGCGACATGCAACAGCAACCAAACCTCAAAGCACGGGTTGCTATGAGCGAGGTGATACCCTCGTCGTCTTGCTTCAGCGCACACCGCCCTGAAGTTTGCGACATGGTCTGGTGTTGTCCAATGATCGATATCGAGCATCAACCAGAACTCATCGCCTTCGATGTGATTGTCGTCCTGTTGGTGCTCTTTGAGGCGAGCCAACACATGCTCAGGGGCAGACCGACAATCTTCAGTAGGAAGCACTTCCACGACGACACGCTGGTGGCGGAAAATGTCGAAGTAACGTCGGGGGAGATAACGGTCCTCGGTAGCAACAACAAACAACCGTGCGTCGCGTAACGGTCGCTTCTTGCGCTCCAACGCCTTCGGAGTGCGTTGCAGCTTCATTGCCGGCTCTCACTACCTTTGACCCCCGCGTTCTCACGAGCATTGACCCCGGGGTCACCCATCTGCGTAACGCATGTACAATCTCTCAGTTCGCCTTTCGTCGTCCAGCGCCGCGTCGTTT
>JAKLEG010000473.1 GCA_022703175.1 Myxococcota bacterium
CAAAAGCGACGCTCTTGCTTGCGCATGAGGCCGACGAGGTGCGCGTCGCCGTGCTTACCCACCTAGGCACAACCGAGACACTGCTCCACCACGCCGAGGTGCGCGAGCTCCTGCGCGATGCCGCCTCACAAGTGCGGGCCTCGGCCACGTTGGCGCTCTGTGCAATGCGACATGGTGATGCCGTGGTGGACGTGCAGCCGATGCTCCAAGATCCTGATCCGCATGTGCGCGCCTGCGCTGTGGCCGGACTTATCAAGCATGGTGGCCTAGATGGCGTGCTCTCCTGCGCTGAGCCGCTCAAACGCATGCTCGCAAGCCCAAAAGGCAACGATCGGGAATACGCAGCGTGGATTTTGGGTGAGGTCGGCGTCCAAAATTTCTACCAACCCATTGTGCCGTTGTTCGAAGATCCCTCCGAGCAAGTTCGCCACGCCGCCATTGTCGCGGCAGGCCGGCTGAAGAGCCCCAAGCTGATCACGGCCTTGATTGCGCAATTGGGTCGTCCGCGTTTGGCCACGGTAGCGGTGCAGGCCCTCGCAAGCTTTGGCCCGAGCATCATCGAATGCGTAACACCGTTGCTCGAAAACTCCCGCACCCCCACGCGCGTACGTGCCCAAGTGCCACGCATCCTGGCACGAATCCCCGAGCACAAGAGCGTCGACTGGCTACGGGATCTGTTACGCGACCACGAAACCGATGTGCGCGCAGCGGCCATCCAAGGGCTCGCCACGCTCTCCAACCGCATGCCGAACGTTCGTCTCGACATGGCGGCTATCGCCGCAGCCATCCGCGCCGAAAGCGAAACCTACTTCAACCTGCTAGGGCAGGAGCTCGACCTAGCGCTGGACGACAGCGTACCGCTCTTACGCGATGCACTGCATCATCGCGAAGCGCAATGCCAAGCACGGCTATTTGGCCTGTTGAGCCTCAAATACCCGGGTGAAACCATCGACCTGGTGAATCGCAACCTGATGAGCTCACAAGCCACCACCCGCGCCAACGCGATTGAAGTCTTGGATAATCTGCTACCTAACGACGAAAAGCCGTATGTCATCCCATTGGTCGAAGAGGCGCCGGTGGACCGCAAGCTCAAGGCCGGCAGCGATTTGTTCACGCTCACACGGCAGAGTCGCGAGGCCTGTCTTACGAGCCTCATCACCTCGCACGATGATTGGCTGCAGATTTGCGCGGCCACCGCTATCGCCGCCTGGCGCGTGCCCAACCTCGAAGCGCACGTTAAAGAGCTGTTGGCCTCAGACAACCCCGTTTGCCGCGAAACTGCGATTCATGCTCTGAAGGAGCTGGGCGCGGGTGCCTATTTGCGTGCCCAAGCTGACCTGCTCGTGGCCGACACGGCCCCTGCGGTCAGTCGCTATGCGCGGTTCGTGCTGACGGCCCTTGAGGCCTGAACCTATCAACGATGACCACAAGCCAAGGAATGGCGACCATGGGGATGAGCGAACAGGATGACATTGTCACGCGCATCGTGGCGCATCGGCTGGCCCAAGATGACATCAAAAAGATTCTTGACGAGTTGGCGCCCAACGCCCGCGACGCGTTCATCACCCGCCTAAGCGAAACGCTCAGTCGCACCTCCGCGCTGCTGCAGGTGGCCAAGGAGGTCTCCGACACGCTGTCGTTGGATATCCTGTTGCCCCGTATGGTGGAGCTCGTGTGTGGCTTCTTGAATGCCGACCGCGCCACCATCTTTCTCTTCGACCGGGAAAACAAAGAGCTCTACTCGCGCGTGGCGCGCGGCGCAGGGATGTCGGAGATACGCTTCCCGTCGCACCTGGGCATCGCTGGATCGGTATTTAGCTCAGGCACACCGGTGAACATCCCGGACGCCTACCAGGACAGCCGTTTCAACCCGGAGTTTGACAAGAAGACCGGCTACCGCACCACCACGATTTTATGCGCACCGATTCACGACCCTCGCGGCGCGGCCATCGGCGTGACCCAAGTCCTGAACAAGAACCACGGTTTATTCGACGACACCGACATGGACCTGTTGCAGGCCGTCACCTCCCAGGCGGCCTCGGCGTTGATGAACGCGCAGTTACACGAAGAGATCGAGCGCGCCCGTAAAGAAGAGGCCCAGCTGTTGGAGGTGACCACCGCCATTTCCACCGAGCTGCACTTGGAGCCGCTGTTGCGCAAGATCATGGAGACGGTCACCACCATTCTGGACGCCGACCGCTCCACGTTGTTCCTTTACGACGCCAAGCCCAAGCAGCTCTGGTCACGCGTGGCGCAAGGCCTAGGAACGCAGGAGATACGCTTCCCGTCACACTTGGGCATCGCGGGAGCGGTGTTCACGACCGGGCAGACGATCAACATCCCCGATGCGTACGCCGACGCCCGTTTCAATAAAGAGATCGACAAGAAAACCGGATACAAAACCGACACCATCTTGTGCATGCCGGTGCAGAACAAGCAGGGCCAAACCATCGGCGTCACCCAGGTGCTGAACAAGCGCGGCGGCCCCTTTGGCCCGATGGACGAACGCCGCTTGCGTGCCTTTTCGTCGCAGGCCTCCATCGCCCTCGAAAATGCTCGGTTGTTCGAGGACATCCTCGAAGTGAAGAACTACAACGAGAGCATCTTGCAGAGCATGTCCAACGGCGTCATCACGCTCGACGCCGAGGCCAACATCGTTAAAGCCAATGACGCAGCGCTGCGACTGTTCCGAGCCGAGAAGACGCCCGAAGAAATGCTGGGCCGCAAGGCCGTAGACGTCTTTGGCGAACGCAACGGTTGGGTGCTGGAATCAATCCGACGGGTGGTGGAGTCACGCAAACCCGACACCGCGATGGATACCGAGATCAAGCTACGAGACGACGCTGTGCCCGAGCACGATCGACGCCGAGGTGCGGCTGCCGTCAACCTCTCGACCGTGCCGTTGTTTAACATCAAGGGTGAACCGTTGGGTTGCATGATGGTGATCGAAGACATCACCAAAGAAAAACGACTTAAGGGCACGATGGCGCGCTACATGACCAAGGAGGTCGCCGACAAGCTGTTAGAAGAGGGCGGCGAAGCAGCCTTGGGCGGCACGCTGCTTAAAGCCTCGGTGTTGTTCAGCGACATTCGCAGCTTCACCTCGATTTCTGAGCGGATTGGCGCCCAAGAAACCGTCAAGCTGCTGAACGAATACTTCACGTTGATGGTCGATATCATCCTGGAGGGCGGTGGGATGCTCGACAAGTTCATCGGCGACGCGATCATGGCGGTCTTTGGCGCTCCCTTCCCCACGCCGAACGACGCCGACAATGCCGTCAAAGCAGCCATCGGCATGTTGCGGGCCTGCCACGACTTCAACCGTCGGCGCGCGACCATGGGCCAAGACCCGGTCTATATGGGATTGGGCATCAACACTGATGACGTATTGGCCGGCAACATCGGCTCGCTTAAGCGCATGGACTACACCGTCATCGGCGACGGCGTGAACCTGGCGTCGCGCTTGGAGGGCACCAACAAACCGTACGGCACCCAAATCATCATCAGCGAGTTCACGGTGCGCGAACTGAAAGCGCAGTACCAACTTCGCGAGCTGGACCGCATCCGCGTCAAAGGCAAGAGCGAGCCGGTGGGCATCTACGAGGTGTTAGACCACCACGATGAAGAGACACTCCCCAACCGCACCGAACTGCTCTACATGTTCAATGCGGCGCTGGCCTACTACAAACAACGCGAGTGGGCGCAGGCCGAACGCATCTTCAATGACGCGCTGCTCATGAACCGGAAAGACGGTCCGAGCGCGATGTACCGAGATCGCTGCAAGTACTTCCTTGAGCATCCGCCGGCCGCTGACTGGGATGGTGTCTGGACCATGAAAACCAAGTAGCTGACGCTACACCTGGCGCGGCGCTGAGGCTTTCGGCGTGCGCAAATGCTCAAGCTCCGGCGGAATGTCCCAATCGCTTGGATCGTCTTGGACCTTGAAGCGTTTGTGCAACCACAGGTACTGCTCGGGGTTCTTACGGATCCAGCCTTCGAGAATGCGATTCAAACGCTCGGTGTTGTGCCACAGGTTCTTGGCGGGGTCGGCGTACGGGCTTTCAAGGACAAATTCCGGCTCCACCCGCAGGTGATGGTGACCGGCTCGTTTGGCATCGCGGGTGATCAAAACCGGTACGATCGGTGCGCCAGTTTCTAAGGAAAAACGGGCGGGTGCGGGGCTCGTGCTGGCCAGCAACCCAAAAAACGAACACACCACGGCGCGGTGTTTGGCCATGTGCTGATCCACCACGAACCCGACCGCTTCACCTCGCAGCAGCGTCGCACGAATGATCTCCTTCGAGCCCTTCGGGGGAATCGTGTGAAAATTGGCGCGATGACGATAGTCGAAAATGAACTTATGCACCGCCGGGTTCTTGAGATCCTTCACAACACCGTGCAGCGGCACCCCGGCAAGCCCTTGCGAAACACCGATCATCTCAAAATTGCCCAGATGCGCCATCACGCCAATGACGCCCTTGCCGCGCGCCATCGCCGCATTCCAATGCTCCATGCCCTCGGTAGCCACCAACGCTGCCGCCTTCTCGCGGGTGAGCCCTGGCATTCTCAAGCTCTCGACACCCATCATCACCAGGTGCTCAAACGCCCGGCGCACAGTGCGACGACGTTCGCGCGGTGTCAGTTCGGTCCCCAGGGCGCGCGTCACGTTCATAATCGCCACATGACGCCGAATCGGGATCACGTAATACCACAGCCATGCAAACGCACGCCCAATCGCCAAGGCCCATGACAATGGCAACCAACAGAAGAACCGGCTCAATAGACTTATCACAGAATCCGCCTCATCGCGCCGCCCACCCCTGCAAAGCTTCGGCGACACCTCAGGAATTACTCGCCCCGCTTCCTTACGACGTAGCGCGCATTGACGCCAGTGTCTGTCGTCGCTTATG
>JAKLEG010000474.1 GCA_022703175.1 Myxococcota bacterium
CAGAGGGGGTGCGCTCATCCCATGTGTTGTTGGCATAGTGCCAAATGCGGGCCGAAGCGCTGAACTCAGTAACACCGCCAAACAGCACGATGCTCTCCCAAGGTGGGGCGTAAGCCATGGCGCTGTGCACACGGGGCGGTGGTTCCGCTGTGTCGCAGTCTGCGGGGGCGCTCAACGTGTTCCACGTACCGGTCCATTCCCACAGGTCACACATCCCCGTGTAATCGTCGCCAACGTGGCCGCCGTAGATGAGCAGTCCGTCAGGAGAGCGGCTCAGCGCAAAGGCGCTGCGGGCCGTGGGGATGCCATGCAAACAGACGTCGAGCGCTGGCACGCCATCGCAGCGGCGCGTCCAATTGCTGCCCGACCAGACCCAGGTGGTGTTGAGGTCGACGCCACCAGCACGCCCACCGTAGAGCAGCAGGTAACCGGTGTCGGTTCCGGTCGGCACGTAGGCCATTTGCCCTTCAACGTGCGCGTCAGGCACGGTCGTGGGGTTTGCCTGACGCCAACCAGTATCATCCAACAGCCAGGTCGCGGTGCTATCGATTTGGGTGGTGTCGGTGCTCATTTCGTTCAAGCGCTTGCGGCCGCCAAAGACCACCAGCTGGTGGCGGGCTCCGTCGTACGCCAATTGTGCTTGGTCGACGAGAGGCGTGTGAGCTGGGTCGGTCTGGTCGATGCGGGCCCAGGCCGAGCCGTCCCACTCCCACTCGGATGCACACCAAAAGCTTGGGCACTCGGGGTCGGCGAAACCGGGGCCGAGGCCGCCGAAAACCACGGTGCGACCGTGAGTCGGGTCGAAGAACTGCGAGTGCCACTGTCGAGCCACGGGTGCCGTGGTTGTGCAGGGGGCCGCAGTACATTGCGGCAGCCAGGCGACCCCATCCCACTCCCAAAGCTCGCCATGGAGGTCAATGCCGTCGTGACCACCAAAGAGCACCGTGCGCGCGCGTAGCGGGTCGTACGTAAGCCCCAGGTTTTGGCGCACACCTGGTTGCACTTGATTGCAGGGGGCACTGTCGCACAACGCTTCCCAGCGTTCGCCATCAAAGCGCCAGAGGCGCGCGTCATTCAAGTCGCCGCCGAACAGCAACACGGCTTGGTCGCGGCTGTCGAAGGTCATCGCATGTCTTTCGCGAGCGGATGGGCGTGAGGCTGTGCACGGGGCGGTAGCGCAACGTCTCAGCCAGGCGCTGCCGTCGAACTCCCAGAGGTCATCTAGTAGGCTGCTGTCGCTCAACCGTGCGCCCCCAAAGAGCACCGCGCGCTGGCGCTCTCGGTCATACACCATCGCCATGTTTCGGCGCGGCTCGGGGTTGCCATCGCCCTCAGCGTCTGTGGGACGCAACAGTCGCCACGAGTTGCCGTTCCACTCCCATAGTTCCTCACCTGTGTACAGGAGCTCGGAGGCGCGGCCCTCTGCGTGCACCAGCGCTAGCGAGGTACCAAGCGGTGGGCGCCCATCGCCTTCTGGATCCAGCACGGTCGGTAAGCCCCAGGTGTTGAGGCAGGACTCCCAATGGTCACAGTAACTGCCGCCGTCGCAACCGTCCCAAGAGGAGCCGCCAAAGGCAACCCGACAACCCCTTGCGGCATCATAGACGATGGCGGTGCCGCTGCGGATCATCAGAGGCCAATAGGGTTGCAAGCGATGCCACTGCGACGTGCCGGCAGTGATTGCCTGGTTGGCATCGTTCGCGACCATCACGGCTTGGGTTTCGGCAAGTGGTCGGGAGGCCAACTGCGTGAGGGTCTCGCTCCAGAGACGTCGCACCTCAAAGCGATGCGGGTTGGGGAAATCGCGCCCGGGGATTTTGCCCTGCATGCTCGCCGTCCAGGCGACATCGCGAACAGGGCTGGCTTGGATACCATTTGCGGGGTTGGCGTCGTCGTCGCTGATGTTACCCGCCGCATCTACGGTGGCCACGTAAAGGGTCGGGGTGTCACTGATGCGCAACACCCAGGGCGCTGCGTCTTCCAAATCGCCACCAAACGCTCCCAGCGCGTCGGTCCAGGTGCGGTCGATCTCGCGTCCGACGCGAAGCCCGGCTGCGGAAATGATTTCGGCTTCAGGATACGCGACAACAAGCAGGTCTGCGGCGGCACTCCCCGGAAGGCCACGGAGTGTGAAGGTGGGTTCTCCCGACGTCTCGTCCGTGCCCCACGGCCGGCGATGGTAGAGTACAACATCGGGGGTCGTGACCAAGGGCGGCGCAGGCGGGGTGGTGATAATTGCGAGCGTCCCCAGCTCGACCGTTGCGACGTTGGCAGCCGCATCGGTGAGCTGTGCGCGTACCGAGGAGGAGCCTTGCGGCACAGCGGCGTTGGTGAGGGTCAGCTGATAGACATAGCTCATGCCGTTGCCGCTGACTTTTTGAAATTCAAGCTCGGTGGTCTGGGTGACGAGCTGCACGATCGGATCATCGTTGCCTGTGGCCAGCGGTTCGTTCGTGGCAAATTCGGCGCGCACCTGCGTGCCGATGCCGACCGCTTCGACTTCAATGAGGGGGCTTGCAGGTGGCGCAGTGAGGCGGAGGGAGCTGATCGGGTTGCCTTGGGCATCCTCGGCAAGCGCAGGGGGGGTGAAGTCGAAGCTCAACAGCCGCGGTAGCTCGGCCTTGGTATCGTTACCGGTCGGGTCCACCAGGCGTATGACCACGCTGACGTCGCCCTCCGGATCTCGCTGCGGCTGGGGTAGGTAACGAAAATGGTAATGGCGGCTCGCGTCAGCGTGGTCCGCGAGCGCGGCGTCCTGCACCTGCGCGTGGACACCACCCCACGTCAGCTGCACCGTCGGCTCCTTGCCGAGGCTCTCGCTGACGTCGAAGTTGAGATCCACGACCGTGGTGGTCAGCCCGACGCGGGTGGGGGTGACGGTGAGTGTATCGATGAGCACTGCAGGTACCACATCGTCGGTGAGGCTTGTGACGCAGCGATTGAGGTTGGTTTTGCAGTGATAGTCTGTGGGGCAGTCGTCGTCGCTTGAGCACGCAATGTGGGCGCCCTCAGGGATTTTCAGGCCGAGTTGGCACGCCGACGCACTCCACGTGAGCGCGAGTATCACCTGTGACCACGTCCTTGGGCTGTGTGAGCTCATGGTCTCTCCCTGCGGCGGACTCGCTGGTGGGCCGCACTTGCGCCGAGACTGGGCGTCCAAAGGCAGGGTGTCAATGCTTGGGGATGGGGCTTGTTTAATCATGTCGGACCTTGGACGCAGCGCCCGTGGTCGCGGCGGGAAAACATAGCGGCGCCTGTGCAAACCGGCTAGCGTGTCCGGCATGTTGGGCAGTCTATCGTTGACGTTGCTGTTGCTTGGAGCGCTGGCCGATGAGCTTCCCGCAGGCGAGCTAGCATTCGTGGAAGTCACCGCGCTTCCTCATGAATTGGCGCGTCTGCAGGCCTCGCCATGGGGGGCGTTGGTCGGTCGCTGGCTTCCTCGCGAAAACCTAAAGGCGCTCACTGCGGCGGAGCAGGGCGAACTGGTGGCGGCGTGTTACCGCACAGAGCCCTCTGGCCTCGCGGGGCTTTTGGCGCTGACCTCCGGTGCGGCGTCGACGCTTGGGCCGCTGTGGGATCAAGAGTTGAGTCGGCGCGGCTACACCGTTTCGGAGGTCGCGGCGGTGGGGCAACCGGCGCATTACCAAGGGCCCCTTGGGAGCCTGTGGCTTCGACACGCCCCCAACTTTTTGAGTCTCGCGAACCGTGCCGACTTGGTGGCAGCGCTGCCCAGCGGCAAACGTAGCCTCGGACACAGTTCGTTGCGCGCGCGCGTCCGTGCGCGTGCTGAGAGTGTGCCGCTTTGGGCCGGTGTCGATGTACAGCGCTTCTACGGCTATCTGGCGCGTCTGGAGGCCGGCAGCATCTACGCTGGCTATGTGCGGCGGTTGGGGCTCGCCCAGGTAGAGGAAGTGCGCTTGTCGGGTGCACTTGCCAGCGCGCGGCGGTTGGAGGTGTCGGCGACGGTGGTCGCACCCAAGCCCTGGGATGGCTTGCTTGATGCCTTTGGCACAGGTCTGCCGAGCGATACGCTCACCGCACCCAAAGGTTCGTTGGGGTATGTGCGCCTAAGCGTACGTCCACAGCGCCTCTGGGGCGTTGTGCAGCGGTTGTTGGCGCAGCGGGGGGCGATGGAGACGACGCTCTTCCAGTCACAGCTTGAAGCGTTGGAAGCCGAGCTGCACCTCAAATTGAACGAGGCGCTGGGAGCGGAGTCGCGGCTTGCGACGCTTATGTTGTGGCCCGCAGGCAGTGCGGCAGCGTGGGCGGCCAGCGTGGAGGTGGCTGATGCCGGTGCCGTGGCGCGCTTGGCCGAAGCAGTGGCACAGGGGCTGCCGGGGATCGTGCCGGCGTTGCGCGCCACCGTGAGCGGCGCTAAGGGCCTACGTTTGCTCACCCTTGCCCGCGACCGCCAGGTGTTGTGGGTACTGAGTTTGCCTACCACGGCTGGTGCGGGGCGGTTGGTGGTTGGCGACAGCGAGGCGAGCGTCCGCGCGTTGGTGGCCAGTCCTTCGCCCCCGCTAACCACGAACCCGGATGGCCGTGTGTTCGAAGCTACGTGGGTCGGATCGCTGGGGTGGCCTTGGCTGGCCAAGCTTGCCAAAGGCTCCGCGATAGGGCGCGAGATTGAGGCCTGGTTGCCACCCGCGGAGCTTCAAAAGGCGGCCGCAGCCACAACGATGGTGCTGACACCCAACACGCAGGGATTGGAGCTGGGGTTGGTGGTGGAGGCGCGCTAGCCGGAATTTCGGATGTTTAGAGGGGCCCGGCCCTTTGCATGTGGGCGCGGCTGTGATTAATGTCCGCCCGATGTTTACCGGCCTGATCGAAGCTGTTGGCGAGGTGGTGGTGGCCCAAGGGGACGCCCCCCGACGCCTGACCATTCGCTCGGAGTTGCCGGCAATCGAGGT
>JAKLEG010000475.1 GCA_022703175.1 Myxococcota bacterium
TACCTCCGAGAACCGCTTCGAGGATTGTGCAGTTGCCGAAGTGCCGCCGGGCACCGAGCCGGCAGTGCGCTATGTGTGCCAGTCGCACACGGTGGCAACGCTTGAAGAGCGACAGCTCGAAAGCGCCTGGGTGACTCTCGAATCCACCTCTAGCTACGACGGTTACGGAAACGTGCTGTTGGCGGCCAAACTAGGCGTCACAAGCCTCGGCGGTGGCGCCTGCGAGCCGTGCAGTGAATCCGGCAGTTACGCAGGCCCCTGCGGTGTGAGCTGTCTGGGGGACGAAGCGTATACCGCAACCCTTTACGTACCACCCAGCGCAACCTCGGGGCGTTGGCTCATTCACCTGCCGTATTCAGTGAAGAGCTATGGGCGGGACGGATCGGACATCTTCAAAGAGCAACGCACCTACTACGACGGCGAGGCCTATGTCGGCCTACCGTTGGGGCAGGCCACGCAAGGACGACCCACGCGCATTGCCGTGAAGCGCGACGCTACGAGCGATGAATTCATCGACAGCTCTCGTCAACGCTTCGATTCACATGGCAACGTTCTCGAAACCTGGGATGCCAATGCCCACAAGCGTCGCTACGCCTACGACAGCGACAGCCTGCTGGTAGCGAGTGAAGAGGTGCTGTTCGACGACAGCGAGCGCGACACTCCCTACGCGCTGTTGCGCGAGGTTGCCTACCACCGGGTGTACGAGCAGGTGACTGAGGCCTCGGCCTGGATGCTTGTTCAAGACGATACGGTCACGTCACCGAGGCGGGCGACGTTGTTCTATTACGACGTCTTTGGTCGCATGACGAAGATGGCGGAGCCTGGGGATTCTCTGGCTTCGGCTACGCATGAGTACAGCTACGATCTCGCAAGTCCGCTTTCGCGTATCGTTACTCGCGATCGCAGCATCGCGGGCGGGGCCTTGGACACGCTCGGGATGACCTGTTTCGATGGCCTGGGCCGCGAGTTGCAGAAGCGCACGCTTGTAAAAACCAGTTTGTACCAGGCCTCTGGCTTCACGTTCTTCAATGTGCAGGGCAAAGCACGCGCCGTGTTCCAGCCATTTGCTAGTAGCAATGCCCACTGCGAAGCTGCGCCGCCGCCGAACACCTTGGGTGAGCTGACGGGCTTCGATGCGACAGGGCGTCCGCTCGTGCTCACGCACCCAGATGAGACGCTGTATGGCGCCGCCTCCAGCGTGCGCTCAGAGTATCGACCGCTTGCCACATGGGCATACGACGAGGCAGATGGCGATGCGGAGAGTGAGTTCTTCGACACGCCGACCGTTACGTACAAGGACGGCCTCGAGCGCACAGTGCGGATCGAGCGCTACCTAGAGGCCGGTGCGGCGCCTGTCACCATGCGCTTTGGCTACGATGAGCTTGGCCGGCTCGCGAGCGTCACCGACGCGGCAGGTAGTACGCGCAGCTACCGCTATGACCTCTTGGATCGCGTGGTGGAGGTCAATGACCCCGATGCCGGTAGAATCGTGCAGGGCTACGACGACGTAGGCAACCTCCTCACCACGACCGATGCTCGCGGTGAGACGCGCCGCATGCGCTACGACGAGGCCAATCGGCTGCTAGCAGACTGGCATGATGGCGACGAGAGCGGCTCGAAAGTCAGCTACTTCTACGACCAATCACTGACCTGCCCACAGAGCGCGCCGTGTACCAATGCCGAGGGCGCGCTTGCGCAGGTCAGATACCCGGCGGGCGTCGATAGCTTCGGCTACGATGGTCGCGGCCGCGCCATCACTACCACGCGGCAACTTGCGGAGGTGAGCTTCACCACAACCATCGCCTACGACAACCTCAATCGAGTCACGAGCCGAACCTTTCCCAGCGGGCAAACAGTCACCACGACCTATGACTTGGCAGGCCGCGAGATTGGGGTCCCGGGCTATGTTGACGAGGTGCGCTACAACGACCGCGGGCTCGAGGAGCGTCTGACGCTCGCGAATGGTGTAATCGAGAGCCGTACCTACGACGCTCGTATGCGTCTCGCAACCAGCTTCGGGGTCAGCCCAAATGGTGGGCTCATCCAAGGCTTGAGTTACACCCGCGACCGGGTTGGCAATATCACCGATGTCAGCGACGCTCGTATGAGTGACGGCGGGCCCACGGCGAAGGCGCACTATGGTTACGATGCCTGGTACCGGTTGACGAGCGCCGAGCTAGATGCCGGCAGCGACACCTGGCGTGAAGTGTTGATCTATCGCTACAGCGTGAGCGACAACATCGAGAGCAAAGTCTCGAGCTTGGCCGAGCTGAGCGAAGAGCACGTGGGTGACTACCAGTACCAATCATTGCGGCCGCACGCGGTGACGAAGGCAGGTACCACGCACTTGGCCTACGATGCCGCCGGCAACGTCGTGCAGCGCGGTCTCGAAACGTTTCAGTGGGACTCTGCTGGTCGGCTCACCCGCACCACGCAAGGCAATCGCAAGCTCACCGAGTACCAGTATGGTGCTGATCGAGCGCGAGTGAGCAAGCACGAGGGCGGCTCCGAGAGCTACTACTTGGGCGACGACTTCGAGCTGCGGGATGGCATTGCCACGATCTACGAGCGCATCCAGGGGCAGCGGGTCGCCAAGATCGAATCCATCGACCTCGCCGCGACAGTGCTGCCTGATCGCAGCCCGGCCACGCCTGACGGCCAGATCACCGCGGCCGATGCGCTGGCGGCTCTACAAGCGAACGACGACCCCGCACTCATCGATGGGTTGCTTAGCGCTGCCGCAAAGCGATCGATGGTAAGAGCCAAAGGCGGCGTCACCTATTTGCATCACGACCACTTGGGCAGCACGGTCGCCACCACCGACGCCGCTTCTGAGCTCTCGTCGCGTACTGAGTACTACCCGTATGGCACGCCGCGCTACGAGAGTGCCGGAACGTCCGAGGACTACTCGTTCACAGGCCAAGAGCGCGACCGGGCGGTGGGGTTGTCGTATCACGCGAATAGGTATCTCGATACGAGGCTGGGGCGGTGGGTCTCTCCGGATCCGCTCTTTCTTAGCTCGCCTAAGACGGCGGTTGAACGGCCGGGCGAGCTGAATCTGTACAGCTATGGCTCCAACAATCCGGTGGTGAATGCGGATCCCGATGGGTTGGAACCGATTCGCGTCGAACACCAGATGGCGACGGGCCAATGGGGTGCCGGCGCACCGATGCTTGACCCGGGTGGTGCCATCGACGGCGCCAACTACAACATGGGCCATGCCCGCGATGCGTTCTATGCCGACGTGCGAAGTACGGTAGGGTCGTTGCGCCAAGGCGAGTTCGGGATTGCCGGCGAGTTTGCCGCTCAGGCAGCGGGGTCGCTCAAGAGTTGGGCTGGCTCGCTGCTTAGCCATCCTGTAACACAAACCGCGTTGGTGGCCGCGCCGGCTTTAAGGTTGTCGTCGGAGTTCTTGGCCGCAGGCAGGGCCCTTGCTGCGGAAGTGGGAGCAGTACGAACGTTCAGCCAAGGCGCAGGCGGCGTCGCCAATATCACGTTGGAAGAAGCACGCGCCGCCGCCGCCGCTCATGGCATCGATATGCGTATGTTCCAGCTGGCATACGAGCCGGGGCCGAACTTTGGATTCATAAGTCAGACGGGCTCTGGCGCGCTCTGGCGCGCTCCGAACGGACAAATCGCGCTCACGCTTCAAGACGCAGGATTGTCTTCAAAGCAAGCAGCTGTGGAGACAATCGCACACGAGCTCAATCACGTTCGCGGGATCTTTGCGACCGGAGCACCAACTACAGAGAGCGTCGCTGAGGCTGCGGCTGAAGCAGCGCGACCCCACATTCGGTGAACCAATGGATCACAGCCAAGAGTCTTGGGTGGTTGTTGTAGAGCCTGCCGAGCCTACCGCAGCCGAACGAGCGTTCAAGCAGTGGCAAGGCGAGAACCCGCGGTGGAGCGATGAGCTTCGCGACCCGGACATCCTAATCGACACGATTCGGGGTCCGGGCGGCAAGACACTCCGCAGATACCGTGTTCGGGACAAGCGGCATGTTAGGCCGGCATAAGTTCGTGCCGCCCGTTCATGTTGAACGCCTGACTTGCGGCAAAGCTGCCCCCCGCCCGCGGTTGCCTCTCCCCGGCCGCCCCCGCAGACCCCTGCCGCCCCACACCATCCCCATCCGGCGCTCGCGCACCGGGCTGCGGAAGGGTGCTTTTGTTGCGGGGGCTCTTCGGGACGAGGCCGCAGTCGGCGCACTGGTGTGGGCAGAAAATGAAGCGTTTGGAGCCAAGAATCGCTTCCGCTAAATCAGTGCCGTTGTGGGCTGGGCGCTTGTCGTTGCTGGCAGAGGCATCGGGCGTCTCTTTGGCGGTGACGCGGAGGCGACAGCGCGGATCACTGAGATGAGGCAAACCATGTCCAAGAAGACCGCCAACGACATCCAGGGCATCGAATATGACTGGCTGGCCTGTGATGGAAAGGGCCACCTTGGGTTCTTGTCCACCGCCGGAGCGGGCTACGCGCCAGAGGAATTCTTGCGCGACACAGATGCTCACGACGCCGCAATAGAGGCGATCCTTTCGTCGCCACCCACGACGACCGCCACATGTCTTCGTGAGCTGGCGCCCGGCTTGCGAAATACCTGGAAACTCATGGCAGAGCGCGGGATCTTTAGCTTTGATTCAGATCCCAATGGTGGCGCGTACCAGCGAATCGCATACCCCACCACACCCGCCCTCTTATTGTCCTTTCGCCACCTCGAAGAGCTGTTGAACGCACTTCGATACGCCGGCCTAGACTTCGCCCAGATGCGTCAAGTCACTGAAACAGATCTCCGCTTGCGACCTGTTAACGGCCGAATTGACGCCGTAGCGATTTCCAAAACTGATGTCGTATGATTTTGGGTCGACGGCTGGGCTGATGTCGTAATTGTTGGCCGTTGTGGT
>JAKLEG010000476.1 GCA_022703175.1 Myxococcota bacterium
GAAAGAAACGACGCGGCGCTGGACGACGAAAGGCGAACTGAGAGATTGTACATGCGTTACGCAGATGGGTGACCCCGGGGTCAATGCTCGTGAGAACGCGGGGGTCAAAGGTAGTGAGAGCCGGCACACATGCCTGGCTTCAGTGCGTGGAGCGCTTCTGAATGACGACCGGAGCCACCGCGACGGCGCGTTCCATGCCGTGTTCGATGGCATCTCGCCCCGTTTCGGTGAGCGTCACTTGCTTTGTGCCGTGTTTCGCTGCCTCGATGCGCTCCTTGCGCACGAGCCCGGCGTGTTCGAGCACCATCAACAAACGATGAACCCCCTTCTTGGGCCACGGGAGCTTGGTCGCAAGATCGGGAATTGTGATCGCCCCTCGCGTGACAGAACGGCAAAGCGCCCACCAACATTCAGTCAAATGAGCCAAACGCTTGACCTAAGGTCTTTGGGCGACAGTGATCCGTTTACACGGCCACCCGTCGCCGCCTGGGGGGCAACGTTACTGACGAGATAATACGAGCGAGTTCTTTGGGGTTGGCGCCGAGCTTGAACAGCGAGCGCACAAGCAAATCGAGCGACACCGACCTGTCGTTGGCCTCCATCTTGGCAAGCCGTGACTGACTTGATTCTAAGCGCTCCGCCGCATCAGTTTGGCTGAGCTTCAATGCCTGACGTTTCTTAAACAGAGCCACCGCCAATGCGGCTTTGATCTCGACGAATTCGACCTCTACGTTTGTGAGATCCAAAAACTCGGCAGTCGAACCCACTCGCCACCCATGTTTTTCGAGCGCTTTGCGTTTGCGGTCATCCATAACTCACTCCTTGTTGTCAGCCTGTTTGTACAATGCAAGCCGACGTCGGCATGTGTCGATCACAGTCTGCGGCGTCTGTTGGGTCGTTTTCGCGAACACCTCTAGGATCACAACAGCATCTGGGTCCAATCGATACACGATTCGCCATGTTCTATGAGTTGCACCGTCGTCAATTCTCAACTCAAAGCATCGTTTCCCGATCGTTGGCATAGCTCGTGAGCGTGGCATTCCCAGAGCTTCGCCACGCTGCAGCCGTCGCAAGAGGACGCCGGCCACAAGGCGTGCTTCCTGAGAAAATGGCGGCGTCTTGACCTCGCCGTGGAGCCAAACAAGGGGGCGATCCATTGATCGGATTATGTCAGAACTGACATTAGCACGCAACAGCTCGCTGTTGTTGCAGGCATAGCACGAGAGCGCCCACCAACACCGAGCCAAACGCTAGACACAAGGTTCGCGGCGATAGGCATCCGAACAATCATGGCGAGGCCTCGACTGATTTGCTATCCCCTCCAAGGTCGTTTGCGGGACCTGAGGGCCGGTAAACTTATCAGTTGAGGAGTTTTGCCATGCGTTTTGTCGCCCTGGCCGCGGTTGCCTGTCTGACCGCGTGCGGCTCGTCGGAATCACCTACTCGGCATTCGAGCAACCCAAGCGATCATGACCAAGGCGGCGACAACGACGGTGGCGATTCGTCTGGCGGGGGCGTTTTGGCCGACAACCTGGTGGTGCTGAGTGCCAGCAACCTTGCGAGCCTCACATCTACCAGCGACGATTTGGACACGCTCACTTTCACCAACGCCGATGCCACCATCAAAGGCCTGACAGAAGGGGCCTTGATTGCTGCGTCCACGACGGGTGAGCTGTTGCCGCACGGCATGTTGCGGCACGTGGATTACGTTGAGACCAGCGGTAACACCACGACGCTCGAAACCAGTCAGGCCACACTCAGTGAGGCGATCAATACCGGCACGGTTCACAACGCCCAGACGCTGAGTGGCGCCGATGTCACGCTGCTCACGCCGACCAAGAAGGGCGTCACGCGGGCTGCGGGTGGGATCACGCTCGATCATGTCGAGCTGACCAGCGGCGTTTTTGTGGATGGCAGTGTCGACTTCTCGATGGCTCTCGACTTGAGCATCGATATCGATGGCTTCAGCGTTGCCAGCGCCCGTTTTGTTCACACCACGGCCTACAACGCCAACCTCACACTGAGCACCATGGCCGCCGCCGAGTTCTCAGAGCGCTACAAAATCGCCTCCGCGACATTTGTGCCGATCATCATTTATGTGGCGGCGCTGCCGATCGTCATTGAGCCGGTGCTCGATGTCTACGTGGGCCTCGACGGCTCGGTGAGCTCGGCCTTCAGCATGAACGCCAGCCAGAACACGACAATGACGATGGGCGTGGAGTACGACGGCGAGTGGCAACCCGTGCGCACCTGGGATGCGTCATTTGGTTTTGAGGCGCCTACCGAGCCTGCGACCTCATCGGCAACAGCGTGGGTCGGCCCGGAGCTGTCGTTGTTGCTGTATGGCATCGCCGGCCCTTACGCTGGCGTGCGCGGCTACGTGGAGCTCGATGCCGAGACGCTGCCGGCAGGCAGCCAGTGGGAGATCTACGCCGGCATGAAGGTGGTGCTGGGCCTCAAAGTTGAGGTTTTGGGCACCGAGATTGTGCGCTACGAGCCGCCCGCCCTGATCGACCTGCGCAAACAACTGGCCGCTCATGCCGCGGGCACTGCACCGCGTTGGCAAACGAGCACCATCGATACCGCCGACGGCAATGCGTTTGGCTTCTGCTTCGTAGGAGCTGTGACAGACGCCGGTGGCGCTGTGCATACCGATTTCATTGACTACGCCAAATCCGAGTGGGACTCGGTCGTGTCCCGGAACTTCGTGCTGTTCGATGCCCAAGTTGCCGAGGATCTCTGGGCCCCGGCACCGGTCGCGACACCGCGTTTGTTAGGCGTCAACAATGCCACCGGCATGCTGCTCGAATGTCCCAACAACTCGGTTGTCGTTGGGCCCAACGGTCTGACGTTCGTTGGCATTGACGATACTTCCAACACCGTACCCGACTACCTGGCGCCGGGTTTTGGCGTGATGGAAGCAAACGCAGGCCATTGGACCGTTGACCTCATCGAGGACTCGGTCCCCACCGACAGCACGCCCTACAAAGGTCTCTCGACCGTGGCTGCGGGCAGCGATGGTACCAGCCTTTACGTGGCGGCCAGTTACTGCCTTAGCAACTGCGATACCCAAGCGCTTTATTTGTTCACCCGCACCACCAGCGGTTGGTCGGCGCCATTGTTGGTCGACACGGCGAACAACATCGATGGTCTGGTGATGACGGTGGCTCCTGATGGCCGCCCGCACGTGGTGTATGGTCGCAGTGCCTGCGAGCCCAATTGCACTGACACTGTGACGCACATGGTGATCAGCGGCATCACGCCAACGTTGGATACCGTCTACACCTTCCCGGCCGGTTATCTGTGGGGCTTCGGTGAAAACACCGTGGCCGTGGCCGAAGAGGGGACCGTGTATGTGGTGACCAGTGATGCCGACGATGAGTTGGTGCTCTACAAAGGCAGCACCGGCAGTTACATCCGCACGCTCATCGATCACACCGCCACCCGTCCCGCGGTCTTGTTGGACGGCACAACGCTGCACGTGGCCTATTACGGCCTTGGCACCGACCCCGCCACTGAAACCGGTCTGCATTACGGTGTTTCGACCGACACCGGTTTTCAGACCGAGTTGGTGGAAAACAACGTTCGGGGCCAGAGCTCAGTGGGTGGCACGCGGGTGCAATTGGCGCAAACCGGTGGCGAGCTGACATTGGTCTATGTGCGTTTGCGTGGCGACGGCCTTGCGACTCAGGCGGAGTTGCGCGCGGCCCATTTGACGGCGCCGTAGTGGGCGATAGGGCTTAGACCCCAGTCAAACCACCTGCACCATAGCCCCATAGGCCGCCAAGGTTTCGTCCGCAGTGAGAAGCACGAGCGGTTCGGTGTGCGCTTGTGCCACAAGCAGTCGATCGAACGGGTCGTGATGATGCAGCGGCAGCGACGCAACCTTGACGGCATGAGCACTTGTCACCGGGAGCTCGATGAAGCCACTCGACTCGATGGCAGCGGCAACCTGTTCAGGGTTGGCCGCGAGCTTGCCGAGGCGCACCTTAATTGCGACCTCCCAGATCGACGCGACCGAGACGTAAACCTCGCTGGCACCTGTGATCCGATGCCGGATGTCGCGCGTGAGCCTTCGACTGTCAGTGATGGACCACAAGAACAGATGCGTATCGAGGAGAAGGCGCATCACCTACCCTCGAAGGACGCCAACACCGAATCGGGAAGAGGTGCATCGAAGTCGGCGGCGATTCGCACCTTGCCTTTGAGCACACCAAAACGGATTTTGCGCGCCGCAGGCGTGAGCCGCCCCAACTTCGCCACGGGTTTGCCACCACGCGCGATGATGATCTCCTCACCTGCCGCAGCTTCGTCGACCAACCGAGACAATTGCGTCTTGGCTTCGTAAATATTGACCGCCGTTCGAACCATGGGTGACTCCTTCGAGCTTGACCAAGTCTAGTCAAGTCGACGATGACCGTCAAGCCGGGCCGAGGAGCCTCAACTCGCCCACCAACCTTGAGCCAAACGACAGGCGCAGGGTTGCCTGAGGATCATCGACATGGAATATTATCCGACTGCCCACAGGTGGACCCAACTACCTGATTTAACATAACTTTCACCGCCATCATCCCCAGAGCCCGGTGTGAGCTGCGTTGGCCGGTCGGGTGGGTCCGGAGAGAGCAGAGCATATTGTCCACGAATCTTCTCACACCACTCATACCATGTAGAACCCAGGCTAAAATCTTCAGACACCGACAGTTTCCCACCGTCGACGCACACGTCCGGTCCTCATGCCTTGAGGCGGTGCCGAGCATCAGGTTGGAGGATCAGGTTGCAGGAACCTGTCGATTCCCACGACCTTTGACCCCTCTGGCCTAAAGTTTCTCACGAGCATTGACCCCCCTGCACCTGGAGTTTCCCAGGAGCATTGACCCC
>JAKLEG010000477.1 GCA_022703175.1 Myxococcota bacterium
GACGCACCGCTCGACTGCTTGTTGCAGGTGAACATGGGTCATGAGCCGCAGAAGGGTGGCGTGGCTCCCGAGGCCGCCGTGGTGTTGGCGCAGGCCGTGGTGGCGCTGGCGGGGCTGCGGTTGCGGGGGCTGATGGCGATTCCGCCAGTGGCCGAAGACCCGCGCCGGCATTTTCAGGCGCTTGCCGAACTTTCGCGGGCACTCAGCGCTGTCGTGCCGATGGGCGAGGCGCCGGTGTTGTCGATGGGTATGTCAGATGATTTCGAGTCAGCCATTCAATCTGGTGCGACCCACATCCGCGTGGGCAGCGCGTTGTTTGGTGAGCGAACGTAACGGGCGAACGCCAACGAGGTAAGTTATGCGGATCACCCCGATTGATATTCAGCAACAGCAATTCAACAAGGCCCTGCGCGGGCTCGACCGTCGCGAGGTGCAAAGCT
Source organism: Myxococcota bacterium (assembly GCA_022703175.1). Lineage (GTDB taxonomy): Bacteria > Myxococcota > XYA12-FULL-58-9 > XYA12-FULL-58-9 > XYA12-FULL-58-9 > JACRCV01. The sequence continues at coordinate 441 of JAKLEG010000477.1, forward strand.
TTTTGGGGCTTGTGGCCGAGCAGATGGGCGAGTTGATTCGCAAGAACGACGAACAACAGGTGGAGCTACGCCGGCTCACCCATGAGCTGGATGACCATCGCAACCGCGAAGAGACGCTGCGTGAGGCGATGCTGACCGCCCAGCGCGCCATTGATGAAATCCGCGAGAACGCCAAAAAAGAGGCGCAGCTGGTGGTCACCGAGGCCGAGATTCGCGCGGAGAAGATCTTGCACAACGCCCATGGCCGGGTGACCAAGCTCATCGACGAGATCAACGAGCTGAAGCGCCAGCGGGTGCGGGCGTTGGAAGAACTGAAGGGCGTTTTGTCCACCCATCAGAAGCTCCTCGAAACCTACGACGCCGATCCGGCTCAGAACAAAGACGAGGGGACCGTGACGGTGCTTGAACGCTTGCGGCCGCCGCCGCCGCCGGTGTTCCAGGGTGTTGACCTTGTCAGCTCCAACGCCGGATAACCCGTGGCATTGTCACCTCTACCTTCTTGGCTGCACGAGCAAGGCGGTGCGGTGTTTGTCGCGGTGTTGGTGGTGCCGCGCTCGTCGCATTGCCGGATTGTCGCGGTGCACGATGATCGACTTAAAATTCAACTGACGGCACCGCCCGTGGACGGCAAGGCCAACGCCGCGCTGGTGCAGTTTTTGGCCAGTGAGCTCGACATCGCCAAGGCACAAATCGAAATCGTCGGGGGTGCCGCAAACAAACGGAAAAACGTTAGGATTTCGGGAGTGCCGGCGCAGCGCGTGTTGTTGCGCTTGTTGCCCCAGCGGCAATAGCCAGAGTTAGCCGATTTCGACTTGTCCAGGCCCGTGCGCTCGTGCTTTGGCCAATTGGTCATCGGCCAGCGCAATGAGGTCGGGAGCGCCCTCGACGCCGGTGCGTGGGTAGGTAACGCCACCGATCGAGAGGCTCACCTGCACGCCATGGTAGCTCTTGGTCGCGATGGCGGCGCGCGCGCGCTCAGCCACATCGCGTAGGCGCACGGCGATCGGCGTGCCACTCTCGGGGGCCAACAAGATGCCAAATTTGTCGGAGCCGTAGCGTGCCACCAAGCCATCGGCGCGCGCAACATCCTGGAGCGTGCTGGCGATATCCACCAGAGCGCGGTCGCCTGCTTCGGCCCCGGCGGCGAGGTTCACGCGCTTAAACGCGTCGATGTCCATCAGCAAGATGCCAGTGGCGAGATCACCTGTGGTCTCGCGCATCGCCTTAGCAAGTTGCAAAATGAAATAACTGTTGTTGGGCAGTCCGGTGAGCGGGTCGTTGGTGGCGCGCTCAAACATCCGCGCGTTTTCGATGGCGGCGGCGGCGTGATCGGCCAACATCTCCAGCGTGCGTCGGTTGGTGTTGGTAAACACCTTGTCGAGGCTGGTTTTGCCATCGGCATAAATAACGCCCAACGTGTCATTGTCGATGGTGAGCGGTACGCAGACCATCATCTTCAAGCGTAGCTCGTCGACCGAGCGCCGCGCCGCGAGATCATCCTGGGTTGCAGTGTCGGTGGCAAACACCGGTTTCTTCTCTTTAAAAACTCGGTTGGCCACCGAGGAGATGCGCGTCTCGGCCTCGGTGAGGTCTTTGCGATCGGCGGTCCGGGCTACGCGCTGCACGAGCTTGCGGCTATCGCGATCGGTGAGCAGCAAGATGCCGCGATCGGCCTCGCTGGCCTCGATAAAGGCATCGGTGATGAGCGTGAGCAGCCGGTCCAGGTCGCGGGTCGCGAGCATGGTGCGGCTGACTTGCAACAACCAAATCAAACGTTCGTCAAAAGACTCTGCTGCCATGGTGGGCAAGCTATCACACAACGGTGTGTGGCTCACAACCCCGTCTCAAGGTGCAGGCGTCGCGACCATCAGGGATTCGAGCGCGTGGTCGAAGACCCAGAGGTGGGCATCGAACAAGCGAGCCAGCGCCAGGTAGCTCATCACGATCGTAAAGCCGTTGGCGTCCACGTAGAGGCTGAGGCGGCGCAGGCGGTGGTCCTCCAGGTCCTGCTCAACAAGCTCCAACAGGGCCGGGGCACCTTGCACCGATACCAATGTTTCGCGCAGTCGTTGCGTGTGACGCTTGCTTAGGGCCGGCGCAGCGATGCTGTCGTAGGCGGCATCGATGGGCAAATCGTCGCTGAGCGTGGCTTGCAGCGATAGCGTCGCAAAAGCGGCGTCGCTGCCCTCGGGGCCGGCAAACAGCAGCGCTCCTGAGTCCGCGACGGCGTGCCAGTCGTTGGGGAGGTCGAAGCAGAGGCCCAACAACTCTGCGCACACCTGCTGGCAGCCATCGGTTAACACTGGCGGGCGCGTTGCCGGCGCGCAGGCGCAGACCCAGAGGTTGGTAAGCAGATGGAAGACCGTGCGTCGGGCCACAAGACCGTATACCATGGAAATAGGTCTGTCGGAGAAGGAGCGAGGCGATGGCCGAGGATGACCGCCGGGTCGAGGTAAGACTGGAGCTCACCGGGCGCGGCATGAGTGCAACGCCGGAACGCATCGCCGAGCTGACGCGCCAGGCCGAGCAGGTGGAGAAGAGCCATCGGCCGCCACCCGTACGGGCGTTTGACGCGGTTTTAGCCGACAAGGGGCTTTTGGCAGCGAAGCCTGCGCTCACGCTCAAACAGAAAAAACTGGCGGCATTACCCAAGAAGGGGCCAGCGCCCAAGTTGCTGCATCCATCGCAACGGGCAACCTTTGGACGCGACGACGCCCAGGCTGAGCCCGTGATTCTCAAAGGTTAGGGGCGCGCTCGCGCGATCATGAACCACCGGTCCGTAGGGGTTCCCAGGATGGTATGGAAGGCAGGGCCGGCGTTGGCTTTGGCGATGCTGGCGGTCGCCGTGGGTTGCCTGGAGGCCGCAAACAATTCGAGTCCCCCGACCACGACGGCGTGTGTGCGCGACGACGAATGTGCGAGTGCTGAACATTGCCGGGGTGGCTACTGCGAGCTCAGGGCTCATGACGACGACCGTCCAGTGACGCCCAAACCGCAGGCGGTGTTACTAAGTGATTCGTTGCGCTTTGTGGATGTTGGGCGCAACCGCCAGGAGCAGCGCTCGTTGCGGGTGAAGAATCTGGGGGATGCCAATTTGACCATTCGCCAGGTCGACGCCATCGGTGATTCCGGGAGGCTTACGGTAACCCCCAATCCGCAGGGGTTTACCATTGTTGTGCCACCCTTGGCGGAGGTGGACTTCACGGTTGGGTTTTTGGGCAGCGACGGGGTGGCCTTTGTGGCTGCGATTGTGCTTATCACCGACGACCCAGTGCAGCCCACGTTGCGGGTGCCGGTGGCTGTGGAGTACACGGGCCGGCCTTTGCTTTTGGTGAGTCGCGCGCCAGACGGGCAGTTTGCGGAGACATTGGTGGGGACGACCGTGGCGTTGGGGCCTTCGCCAGTGCCGGCTGGGCGCACGTTGCGGCTGTACGTAAAAAACCTTGGGGTGGGCGGAGTTTTTGCGGTTTTCGACCCAGCCACGGTGGTGGGATCGACGGCACTTTCGGTCGTCAGCGCTCCCGCCCCCGATCAAGACGGGCGTTACCGTCTGGGGCGATTTGCGTCGTTTTGCACGACCCAGGCCGATTGCGCCGCAGGGCAAACCTGCGACGCTCATGTGTGCCAGGACAGTGGCGTGCCGGTGGATATGGTGGTGTTGGAGGTGACGGCGAGACCGAGCCTCGGCGAAACCGCCCAGGCCGACCTACGGCTCCCGTATGCGACACCGGCTGGGGGGGGCGGCGGGGATGCCAGCTTGGCATTGTTAGCCCAGGGCGTGTCTGAGGGGCTTTGGGTGGATCCTGCCACGGTCGATTTTCAGAACGTCAGCGTCGGCTTCCCGGAGGCTGCTGTGTTGCGCGTGGCCAACTTGACGACCCACGTGTTGACGTTGAGCGACGTGGCTCTTACCGGCCCCGGCAGCGACGGCGTGGGCGCTCCGATCCGTGCGACCTTGCTCGGGGCCAGCGCGCCCCTCACGCTCAGCCCGCTGGACGAGCTGCAAGTGCGGGTGGATTTCGTCTCGACCGAGGCCCGCTTAGGAGCCACCACTGCGGTGTTGTCGCTCACGACGTCGTTGGCACCTGAGCCGGTTTTGGTGCCACTGAGCGGACGGGCGCGCCTAGGACCGTTGCTTACCACCGAGCCGCTCGCGGAACTGGATGCGGGTCCGGCGCACTTGCACCAGGGCGTCGACGTCGTGGTGCGGCTGACCAACTCGGCCTCTGCCCTCGCCGATCCGCTGCAGGTGACGGCACTCCAAACAAGCGTGTTGGCGGGGCAAGGGACCTTGACCGTGCTGGAGGAGGTTGGGGCGGGGTGGGCCATTACCCCCGGCGCCGATCAAGCGATCACGGTTCGGTGCATGCCGACCCAAGTGGGGCCGTTGGTGGGTCGGCTCACCATCGAGAGTGATACTCCCGACAACCCGGTGCG
>JAKLEG010000478.1 GCA_022703175.1 Myxococcota bacterium
CCTCGGCCGTTTCAGCCACGTAGGCGAAACCCCATTGGCGCAAGGCAGATGCCAGACGGCTTTGCTCCTCCTTGGTGAACTGCGCGAGGTAGGCCGGTGCAAGGCTTGCGGCCACCGGAGCCGCTTGGTGGAGCAGCTCTTCGACGCGTACCAGATCGTTGCGATACGCCTTGGCGTGCTGGGGACACGTGCGAATGCAAGTGCCACAGGCGACGCACTGCTCGGGCACCACGGCCGCTTGACCATCGTGCACTCGAATCGCCTTGACCGGGCACTCCCGAAGGCAGCGGTGACAATCACGGCACTGCGCCTTACGTGTGAACACCACCGAGCCATGCTGCTGACTGTGCTGCATTGCGCCCTTCCTATGGCGCCCCCTTAGCTGCGTACCGCATCAAACACGGCTTTTTTGGCTTTGGCTAGATCGCACCGCGTAATGACTTGGTCGCCAATGGTCAACACCGGCCCCCGATCACAGTTTTCGTGGCAGAAGCTCGCCTGCACCGCGACGTTCTCGGTGAGACCCTCGGCATCCACGGCCCGAAGCAAGCCACGCAGTAGCTCGGGCGCCCCGCGGACGTGACAGCCGGTGCCCACGCACACATTCACCGACACGCCCTGCCCAGAGGGCGCCTGATGGAGAGCCAGAGTTTCCCCCTGCAAGCGACACCGGTGTTGATAATGTGTATGTAGCAACGCATGCGCTCGCGCACTGCCTGGCGCCTCCAACAGATCCCGATAGCAGGCCGCGAGGTGTTGATTCTCATCAGCGACATGTGCCTCCAACATGGTGTCGGCGTCATACAGCCCTTTGGTGCGCAGCGTCCGCGTTGCCTTGTCCTTGGCCACGGGATTTCCGGCGCCGTTCACACAGCCTCCCGGACAAGCCATGACTTCCACGAAGTCGTAGTGCACCTCACGACGTCTGATGCGCTCGGCGAGGCGACGCGCATGGGCCAGTCCGTGCACCACCGCAAACCGCCAGGTGGCATCACCCACATGCACCTCGGTTTCCCGCATCCCGGCCTCACCGCGTACACTCTTGGTGGCAACGGCCGCTGCTCCCTTGCTTTGCGCATGGGCCGCGTGGCGCAGCACGGCTTCACTGACTCCGCCGGTGCTGCCGAAAATCAAGCCGGCACCGCTCTTGGAGCCAAACGGCATCTCTAGTGATTCGGGCGCTAGCCGCTCCCAGCGCAACCCAGCGGCCTCAATCATCCCCGCCAACTCGACCGTGGTTAGCACATGATCTACGTCGGCGTCGTTCCCCTCGCGAAACTTCGGGAGCTGGGCTTCGCCCTTCTTTGCCGTGCAAGGCATGATCGCTACGATCACCAAATCCCCGCGAGCGATCCCAAGGCTCTGCGGCAGCTGCGCCTTCAACACAGCGCCCAGCATCTGTTGCGGAGATTTGCAGGTGGATAGGTTCGGCACCAACTCCGGTAGATACTGCTCCGCAAAGCGCACCCAAGCGGGGCAACAGGAGGTGAACAACGGCAAGGGCTCGTTAGCGGCTTTGCGCTTCAAGAATTCGTGGGTTTCCTCCATCACTGTCAGGTCGGCGCCAAAGGCGGTATCGTAGACGTGCGCAAAGCCCAGGCGTTTCAATGCCGCGACGGCCTGACCTATGGCGTTGGCCCCGGCGGGCAAACCAAACAATTCGCCCAAGGCCACGCGCACCGCTGGCGCAATCTGTGCGACCACGGTCTTGCGCTTGTCACCCAGGGCGCCCCAGATCTGTTCGACTTCTGAGCGCGGCGCCAAGGCTCCCGTGGGGCAGACGCTGGCACATTGCCCGCAACCAACACAGGCAACCTCAGCTAAATCTTTACCGAAGGCCGGTTGCACCGAGACAGCGGCGCCGCGATTGGCAAAACCAATCGCCCCAACGCTCTGCACCTCAGAACACATCCGCACACAATCGCCGCACAAAATGCACTTGTGTGGCTCGCGCACCAAATACGGCGTCGAACGATCCACGGCATGCGGCCGCGTAGTGGACTTGAAGCGCACCTTTTGGATGCCCAGGCGTCGCGCCAGCGCCTGCAGTTGGCAGGAGGCGCTCTTGACGCAGGTGGGACAAGCTTGCTCGTGATTGGCTAACAGCAGCTCAATCGAGATACGCCGCAACTCGCGCAACTCTTCGGTGTGCGTGCGTACTTTCATGCCTGGTTCGGGCGACAGTGAACAACTGGCCACCAAGCCCCGACCCTCCACCTCCACCATGCACAGGCGACAGGCGCCGTAGACGCTCAGCTCCGAGTGATAACAGAAGGTCGGCAAATCCACGTCGGCCTTGCGGATGAGCTCAAACAGGTTGCGCTCATCGCCGATCGACATCGTGCGGCCATCGATCTCGACCACGTTGGCGTTGTTCATAATTGTGCTCCCGAGATGGCGCCCAGTTTGCATGCGCTGACGCACGCACCGCAGCGCACACATAACGTCTGGTCGATGGTGTGAACGTGCTTGCGCTCACCACGGATAGCGCCTACCGCGCAGGCCTTGAGGCAGACGCCGCAGCCTTTGCACTTTTGCGCACTGATATCCGGCGGCACGAGCGCCCGGCACCGCCCTGCAGGGCAACGCTTATCCACCACGTGGGCTTCATACTCCGAACGGAATTTCTTGAGCATCGACAGCACCGGGTTGGGAGCTGTCTTGCCCAAGCCGCACAGCGAACCCTTTTGTACTGCGCGCGCCAGTTGTTCGAGCAGCGTCAATGTTTCAAGTGTGCCCTTCCCCGTAACGATGTCGTCTAGGAGCATCAACATCTGCTTGGTGCCTTCACGACACAGCACGCACTTGCCACATGATTCGTTTTGGGTGAACTGCATGAAGAAACGAGCCATCGCCACCATGCAGGTATGCTCGTTCATCACCACCAGGCCGCCCGACCCCACCATTGCGCCGATGCCTGTCAGCGAATCGAAATCTAGAGACAAATCCAGGTTATCAGCTGTTAAACAGCCTCCTGACGGACCGCCAATTTGCACGGCTTTGAAACCGGTGCTCAAAGGTTCGCCGGCGTCGTTCGTGACCCCGCCCCCGATGTCGCAGACCACCTGCCGAAGCGTGGTGCCAAACGGCACCTCAATAAGACCGGTGTTGGCGACGTGGCCGGTGAGCGCGAAAGTCTTGGTCCCTGGGGAGCGCCGGGTTCCCAGTGCTAAGAAGGCCTCGACGCCATTTTTCAGGATGAGTGGCACGGTGGCCAACGTTTCGACGTTGTTGATGACGGTGGGCTTATCCCACAGGCCTCGCTGCGCTGGAAACGGCGGCTTCGGGTGCGGCATGCCGCGCTTGCCCTCAATCGAGGAAATCAACGCCGTCTCTTCACCGCAGACAAACGCCCCGGCACCCTCCATCACTTCGCACTGCAGGCGCTGCCCACTCCCGAAGATGTTGTCCCCCAACAGGCCAACCCGCTCGGCATCGGCCACCGCTTTGCGCATGCGCTTGACGGCCAGCGGATACTCAGCGCGCACATAGACGTAGGCTTTATCGGCTCGAATGGCACGAGCGGCGATCATCAGACCTTCCAGCACGCTGTGCGGATTGCCTTCCATGACGCTGCGATCCATGAACGCGCCAGGATCGCCCTCGTCACCATTACAGATGACATACTTTTGCGGGTTGGGTTGCAGCCGTGCGAGCTCCCACTTTTTCCCGGTGGGGAAGCCGCCACCGCCCCTGCCCCGTAGCCCCGAGCGGGTCATAAGCTCACAAAGCTCTTTGGGTACCATCTCGGTGTAAGCGCGCTGCGCCGCGCTGTAGCCGCCGCTGGACAAGTACTCATCCAAGCTCTCTGGGTCGATGCTGCCGCAGGACTTAAGGACAAATCGGTGTTGCTGTTGGTAGAACGGGATTTCGGGCACGCCGCGGCACGGCGTGTTGTGACGCTGGTCGAGATACAAGAGCCGTGTGACCACCTGGCCCGTGCGCAACGTGGCGTCAATGATTTCGCGCACATCGTCAGGTTTCACCCGGGTGTACAGGGTGTTGTCGGGCAGCACGGTCACAAGCGGCCCCATTTGGCAGAAGCCCTGGCAACCGCTGCGGGAGACAAATACGCCGCCGTCGGCCGGGGCCTCGATGGCTTCACGCTTGAGCTCAGTTAACACCGGCAACCCGGCGGTTTCGATGCCTAGGCAAAAGCTCTTGTAGACATCGAGCGCGCCATTGGCCACACAGCCGGTCCCGGCACAAACCACCACGCGCCGTTCACAATGCTCAAGCATGGCCGCGTAGGCCTGGCCTGCGTGCTGGAGCTCTTCCTGGGTGCCAAGCCTCATGGCAGCTCTTCCTTCGTAAGTAAGTCGTCGACGATTTTGAGGGCGGCCTCCGGCGTCACCTGGCCGTGCACCGTGTCGTTCACCAGCATCACGGGCGCCAGGCCGCAGGCACCCAAGCACGAAACCGTTTCAACGGTAAACATCAGGTCGGGAGTGGTGGGTTTGGCGGCGCTCACACGGAGCTTCTGACGCAGTGCTTGCAGAATCGGCTCCGACCGCTTCACATGACAGGCCGTGCCATCGCACAGCCGCACCACGTACTTGCCTTTTGGCACCAACGCGAAGTGCGAGTAGAACGTGGCGACACCGTAGACATGCGCCGGTGGCAGGTGCAACGCCGTGGCGACGTAGGCCATCACCTCGGCTGGCAGGTAGCGATACTCGTGTTGCACCGCCTGCAGCACCGGAATCAATCGTGCTGGGTCGTGCTGATGCAACGCCAGGATGTCACACACCCTTTGGAAGCGGCGGCCCTCACCTACGAAGGCTGGTTCAGCCTGCGACATGACGCGCTCCTTCCTGCCAGACAGAGCTCGCCGCTAATCCCAGACGCAAGAGCAGCGCCTGCGCGCCCGCCGC
>JAKLEG010000479.1 GCA_022703175.1 Myxococcota bacterium
AGGCTGTAGGTACCCGCGGTGAGCCCCGTCTTGGCAAACGCACCATCGGCGCCCGTCGAGACCGCATCCGAGTAATCCGTTCCGGCCACTGTGACGCCGCGCACCAATACATCGATGCCGCTGTGCGTCGCCGACCCGGCTCGTTCGGCCTTACCCTCGATGCTCCCGGGGACCGGTAACAACACGATCGCCGGCGCCGACACCTGTTCGCCTTCCAAAACTTTGGCCGTCCCCGAAGCCGCCGTCGGCGAGTATGCAGAGCCCATCTCTGCTGACACCAGGTAATCGCCCACAGGAAGCCCGGAGAACAGATAGTCACCCTCGCCGTCGGTGAGGGTGACCAAACCCGGGCCAGCGTGCACGACAATACCGCTGTGGTCGGTGGCCCCTTGCAGCGTAACGTTTCCTGCCAGATCGCCGCGCGCCACCGCCAACGTAACTTCGGAGAGCGTCGCCGTCTCACCCTCGCCCACCACCACGCTTACAATGCTGCGGTGCTTATAACCGACGGCAGCCAGATCCACGCGATAGGTCCCGGGTGCCAGGCCGGTCAATTCGAAAGCCCCCGAACTGCCGGTGACCACCGCTGTGCCAGTGTCAACATAACTGCCGCCGCCCTGCTGTGCCCACAGCGATACCGTCGTACCAGCGTGGGTCGTCTGCGCTTCTAACAACGCGGCACCAACCACCCGACCGCTTCGGTCCACAGCGACCACCACCGGATACTCGGCCGTGACGTTGCCGCAATCATCTTTGAAGCGCACAAACACCTGCCGTGGCCCGTCGGTACCTTCGGCCAGACGCCAAATCATCTGGTTCGTAACTGGCAACACCTGCCAACGGCTGCCATCCAGGCCCGAGGCATTGCCCACCTCCACATCGGTGGCACCACTCACCTGGAACGTCAGGCTGGTATTGAGCGAGCGGACGATCGAGGCACCGTCCCCCACCACCAGCGCTGGGTTCGCCACCACAGGACCGGTAGTGTTGACGACGATCGTGGAGTGCATAGGCTCGGAGGCATTGCCTGCGCGGTCTTGTGCGGCGAAGACCACGGTGACACTGCCATCACCGCCCAGATCCTGGGCTTTTTGCGTTTCGTAGTCAGTCCACGGCTCGTCATCCAACGTGCCATCCAAGCTCAAGCGCATCCGGTAGACACCGCCACAGGCGTCCTGGGTACACGGATCGCTGGCCTGCGTGCTCAAACTTACAAGCGGCATATTGGTGCAGTTTTTGCCGGAGCTCAGGGCCACGGGCGTAACCACCGGTGGGGTGGTATCGAGCACCACCGACGCGGAGAAGATCGGCGAGACGCGACAGGTCGACGCCCTAAACTCCACAAATAACTCGCGCCGCCCTTCGCCCACCGCAAACGTCCACGGAATCGAGCTCTGCACCGGTCCAAATTCGGTATCGCCCAACAGCGGATCGGCAAAGGTAAGGTCTTCGGAGAGGCGCATGCCGTTGTACAAGGGCGGCGCCGATAGTTGGATAGTAACGTCGTAAGAGCGTGTAATGCCCGCGTTGGGTGCAGCGTCGGGGTCGGCAGTCGGCACCAATGCCAACATGCCTTCGCCCAACAGCAGCACGAGCTCACCTGCATCGGCCACCTCGTTCACCGCAACAGCCACGCTAGATGCAGAGATGGCGGGCACATAACCATCGCGCTCGGCCACCGCGATGTAGGGGCCTGCCGCCAATGACAACGCGAGAAAGCTGCCGTCAGACTTTAATGGCACGGTGACGACTTCTTCGGCACCCGGTTCAGAGCAGCCAGCCGGGGTGGTGGGGTCGGTGAGCGGCGCCACCAAACGAATCAAGGTCACGCGGGTGTCGAGTGGAGCCGCTTGATCGCCGACGATGGGGCTGCGTGCCATAACTTGGCCCTGCATGCCGCCGCGGCCGACGCGCAACGTGAGATAACCAATGTCAACACTACCGCCGGGCGCGACCACGATGCCGTAACGCAACGCCGTCTCAAACCCTGCGACCAAGGCGGCAACCGTGTAGGTCCCCGCAACGACCTCAACCCTGAACGCCACAACCACCCCATCGGGCGTGAGCACCGGGTTGCTCACCTCGGCCGCACCACCGGCAGCGGCAATCCCAGTCACCTCCAGGCTGAGCGCACTGGCGTCAAACGCGGCGTCTGCCACCACCGTGCCTGTGATCTCGCCCTTCAATTGCTTTTCTGTGGGCGCCTTGGCGTCATACGGGTTGTCTCGGACGCCCGCACCACTGCAACCTACGTTGAGTGTCAGCATGAGACCGATGGACCAAAGGGATTTGCGCATCATGAGTGCCCCACGGTGAACCAAGCGAGTGTGTTGAACGCGAAGCTAGAAACTCAAACCAAACGACGAGCTACCGCCGGGTGCCGCGCTGTCGTAGCTTTTTCCAGAAATGGTGGCGTCGAGGATGTTCACGGCGTGCACCACCAATAGACCAATCAACAACAAATTGCGGCGGCTGTAGGCGGTGGTCTGTTTGTCCCACATGTTGTCGATATCGACTTGCGTGTCGCTGGGCGGTGTCATTTTGTCATATTTCGAAGCGTAACCCTGACCAAGCAGATGGAACGTAAGCGCCAACCCAGCCGTCAGCACCTCGGCGCCGACAAAGGCTGCGCCCTTGATTGGCTCACGATTGTAAAATTGCCCCCACCCCGGCATCAGCAACGAACGGTAGATGGCGCCGCTCTTGGTTCGTAACACCACGGCCTCTGACGACAAGCTGACGAGATCAGCCGCAGGCAGATCCACCTGTTCTGCCGCCTTCACCTGGCCATCGGTCACCGAGATGACGCGCGCGTTCACCGAGTAGCGATCCCCGGCCTCTGCCACGGTCCCCATGACCAAAAGCTGAGCCCCCGCCAGCTTGCCCACCTCGGCGGTTTTGTTGGGGTCGGTCAGTCCGGTCTGGCCAAGCGAGAGTTCCTCAATGACCTTGTTGAGTTGCGAACGTTCCACCACAAGCAGGTTGTGATCACGCCGCAACGATGTGGTGAGCTCCGCAGCCACTAGCAAGCCAAGCTGCTTCTCTTGGGTTTGCGTCCCCATTTCCTCAAACGGCAACACCGCCACCTGTTGATAACGCAAATCGCCATCGGCCTGATCGAGCCCATGGGCCACGCGATCGGCCAAACGCCGCAGTTGCGCCGCCAACGTATTCGCTTCGATTCCCGCCCGTTCAGAGGTCACCCCAAACGTCGCCTTGGCCGAGGCCACCACGACGCCAGTCGCCACCACAATGGCCCGCACATTGACAAAGTAGCTGCCCTCCTGTTTGTCGATCGAGCCACTCACCAACGCTTGTGCGCCAAAGGCTCCAGCGACGTCGGTAAGCACGCCATCGACGGCGCCCTCCCCCAACGCAGCTTCGTTCAGCGCCGCCTTGACCGACACCTCATCCACCACGTTCACGCCCTCGCTGACTTTCAACGCGCGTAGCAACTCGGAAACGAACTGCGCGGCCAATGCGTCACCCGCGGGCAAGCGAAAAGGCGTCACCATGACCGTGCTCGGCGGTGCTTTCATGCTCTTCTTCAAAGCCTGCATCAGCTCTTTGGCCAAGGGCGGTGCTGTTTGTGCTGGGCTCTGCGCCCACGCTGTCATCGGAACGGCCAACGCCAACACACTCACAAGCCCGGCGATGTGCCTTGATTGTCGCATCCCACACCTCTGTTTGACGGTAGATGAGCCCACAGACCGTGCCTCCCCAGCACCCAGCTTCCACAGGCAGCAAAAAGTCTAGCGCGGGAGCCCCTGGCTGTCAGCCAGAACTTCGACACCAGAACTTCGGTACCGCGTCGGTTGCCAAAACATCCGTTGGGAGGAGTATCCGGCGTTCATCGAGCTCGTGGAAGGCCTGGGGCGGTAGCACCAAAAGAACGAGTTTCTCTACATTTTTGTGCGCCGGCCGAACGATAAAACGGGGCCCAATCCTTGGTAGATCAGTGAGCTGCGACCGAGGCCGCCAGCACGCGGTTACGCCCCTGCGCCTTGGCTTGATAGAGCGCGGTGTCGGAGATCCTCACCAAGTCAGTCGCCGAGGTCACCTGATGGGGTGGACAGGCGGCCACCCCCATGCTCACCGTCACGGGTACCGGGCCAGCCGTTGTCTCAATCGGCTCGCGCGTGATGTTTTTCAAATGACGGTTGGCCACTAACACAGCGTCGTCCAGGCCGGTATGAGGCAACAGCAGTGAGAACTCCTCGCCGCCATAGCGACTGACCAGATCGTAAGGGCGACAATCGCCCGACAACAATTGCGCCACATGCACCAACACCTGGTCACCGACGGCGTGACCATAGGTATCGTTGACCTTTTTGAAGTGGTCGATGTCGACCATGACATGCGCCAATGGCGTTTTGTGGCGCGCCGCGCGCGAGTATTCCCGCGCCAACGATTCATCGAACGTCCGGCGGTTGGCGACCTTGGTTAATCCGTCCATGCGCGCCAGCGCCTCCAGGTGGATGTTTTTTTCCTTAAGCTCGTCTTGCAGCGCTTTGATTCTGAGGTTCACCCGCACCCGCGCCACAAACTCGGCCTCGTCGAACGGTTTGACAATAAAGTCCCACGCCCCAGCCTCAAACGCCCGGACCTTGCTTGTACTGTCGCCGCCAGAGGCGGTGAGCAACAACACCGGCACATCTGCCAGTTGCGGTTGCGTCGCTTTGAGCGCCAGAAACTTGAGGCCATCGATGCCCGGCATCACCAAATCCAACAACACCAGATCGATAGGCTCGCTTACCAACAGTTTGAAGCCGGCCCCGCCATCGCTGGCGGCGAACACGTTCACGGTGGGCAGGCGAAGGCGCAGCAGCTCAGAGACCTGGGCTCGAATAGACTGACT
>JAKLEG010000048.1 GCA_022703175.1 Myxococcota bacterium
TACTAGGGCTGTTCTTCTTGGTGTTCGCCTGGTCTTTCAGGCGCCACCCAGCGGTGCCGCTCAAAGACCCTCGCCTGCTCGACTGCTTAGAATTGCATCAGTAAATCTACCGCGTTGCCAGTCTCGCTCGCGATTCCTACATTAGGTTCGCAACAGGGGGATTGATGACGACGATGGCACCCGCCACGCTCAAGGCGCAAATTAGCGACCTCGAAGCACAGCTCGCGCGCCTACGGGCTGCAGAGGCCCCGACCGCACCCGATTCTCTCGATCTGGTTTCCAATCTCGTGGAATTCTTTGAGAATTCACCGATCGGCAAAATCATTGGTGCCCCCAATGGTACGCTGCTGCACGTCAACCAAGCCTTTGCCAACATGCTCGGGTACACGCGCGAGGAGCTTTTGGGAATCGACCCAACGCTGCTAACTCACCCTGACGACATCGAAACAAGCCTCGAAATACGCCAGGCGCTGCTCACCCAAAAAATATCCAGCTCTGCCTTCGACAAACGCTACCGAAAGAAAGATGGCAGCTTCATCTGGACGCACGCGAGCGCCTGGCTTAGACGCACCGCCACCGGCGAACCGCTGCATTTTCTCACACACGTCGAGGACATCAGCACACGACGCCACGCCGCTGAGACCCTGCGCCTCTCCGAAGTGAAGTTCCGCAACGTCTTTCAGCTCATTCCCGATGCGCTGTGTATCACTCGCATCAGCGATGGGGTCTATATGGATGTGAACGCGGGGTTCACGACCCTTACAGGCATGACTGCCGACGAGGCCCGCGGACGATCGGCGCGTGTCCGAGAGACAGCCACGTGGGTAGACGACGACGAACGTGCCCGGGTGGTCAACGACATCCGAAAGTTTGGGCAAGTGCAAAACATTGAGGCGCGCTTTTGGAAGAAGGGGGGCGGCGAGTTTATTGGGCTGTTGTCAGCCAGGATCATCGAAGTGGATGGAGAGCATTGCATTCTCTCGATCACCCGCGACGTCACCGCCATGAAAGCCACCGAGAACGCCGTACGCGCACAGCTCCAAGAGCTGCAGCGCTGGTACAAGCTCGCCATTGACCGTGAGGAGCGCATTCACAGCCTCAAACTTGAGGTCAATCACGCCTTGGCACGGCTCGGCGAAGCGCCACGCTACAGCGTTGAGCCTAGTGCCGACGCTCTGCCGCCAGGCAAGGCTTGATGCCATGATCGATACCCCTGCCGCACCTGAAATCCTGGTGGTCGACGACTCGCCCAGCAACTTAGCGGCCCTAGGCGGCGTGCTGGAGAAGGCCGGTTATGTGGTGCGTGTGGCACAAAGCAGCAGTGCGGCGCTGGCAAAGATTCACGACCGGCCACCAGCGCTCATTCTACTCGACGTGGTCATGCCTGATTTGGACGGCTTCGGCCTGTGTCGGACCTTGAAATCGGATCCAAACTTCAATGCCATTCCTGTCATCTTCATCTCGGCGCTCACCAACGCCGACGAGCGAATCCGCGGTCTCGCCGCGGGCGGTGTCGATTTCATCACCAAGCCATTTCATGCAGCCGAGGTCCTCGCCCGGGTGCGAACGCACTTAGAGCTCCATTCGCTGGTGACGCAACTTGAGCACCGCAATCAAGAGCTGACCGCGACCCAACGTCGGCTCGAAGCCGCGGTGATGGAGCTGGAGCGACGCAAGGTAGAGGATGCCGCACGACTTCACGACGCCGCCCAGGCCAGGCGCGCCCTGCTTAGCATCCTCGAAGATCAACGCCTTACCGAAGAGGCCCGTCGGAAGAGCGACGAACGCTATCGGCTGTTGGTCGACCACCTGGATGACGTGGTGGTGGCCCTAGACCCCCAGGGCATCATCATGGTCGTAAACCCCGCGGTGCACCGTTTTGGCTATGCGCAAGATGAACTGATGGGCCGGCCCTTCCAACACCTCATTCATCCTGAGGACATCACCGCCTTCCAGGCGTCACTTACGCGCACCCTCGCTGGCGATGTGGTGCCGGTGGAGTTCCGCGTGCTGGATCATCAAGGCATCGCCCGCCCATGCCGTAGCGTGCAACGGCCAGTGATGGAGCAGGGCAAGGTGGTAGGCGCTTCTGGTGTGGTGGTGGATCTCACCGCACAGCGTCTCACCGAGGCCCAGCTCCGCGCGGCACAAAAGATGGAGGCCATTGGCCGGCTGGCTGGCGGCATTGCCCATGATTTTAACAACGCGCTCTCGGTGATCCTGAGTTATGCAGGCTTTGCGCTCGCCAGCCTGCGAGAAGAAGACCCGCTTTGGGGCGAGATCGAAGAGATTCGCAAGGCCGGCGAACAGGCCGCGTCGGTCACCCGCCAGCTTCTGGCGTTTAGCCGCAAACAGGTCATGCAACCGCAGACCCTCGATCTCAATGAGGTCGCAAGCTCCATGCAGCGCATGTTGCAGCGGCTGTTAGGGGAACAGATCCAGTGCCGATTCGCCATGTCACCAGCACTTTGGTTTGCCCGAGCCGACCGCGGCCAAATTGAACAGGTGATCATGAATTTGGCGGTGAACGCTCGCGATGCCATGCCCCACGGCGGCTCGCTCACCTTTGAAACCGCCAATGCCCAGTTGGATGAGACATATCAGGCAAGCCACCCAGCCGTATTTACCGGGAATTACGTAATGCTGGCGATTAGCGACACCGGCTGCGGCATGGACAAGGCAACCCAAGCCAAGCTGTTTGAGCCGTTCTTCACCACCAAAGAGGCCGGCAAAGGTACAGGGTTGGGCCTCGCGACCGCCTACGGCATCGTCAAACAGAGCGGCGGCTACATCTGGGTCTACAGCGAAATCGGCAAAGGCACGACGGTGAAGATCTATTTGCCTCGTTCGCTGGAAACAACCTCTGCTGTGCGTCCACCGGTCAGACCAGGCCGCATCCGCACTGGCACCGAATCGCTGTTAGTGGTCGAAGATGAACGCGCAATTCGCGGCTTGCTGCAACGCGTCCTCAAGCCGTTGGGTTACCAACTTCGCATCGCTGCCAACGGCACAGAGGCGCTCGCCTTGGCTGCCCTTGCGCCGGTGGAGCTCCTCATCACCGATCTGGTCTTGCCTGGGATCAATGGCGGCGAGGTCGCAGACCGCGTGTTGTTGCAATGGCCCAAGGCGAAAGTTCTGTTTATTTCCGGGTTTACCGACGATGGCATCGTGCGGCAGGGCCTGGTGCAAGCTGGTTCGCACTTCTTGGCCAAGCCATTTACAACCGAGCAATTGTCCGAGGCCATTCGTAGCGCATTGGATGAGCGGCCGCTGCCCGGTGACACGCAGCCACACCCCCCAGCCACACCGACAGTGGTTGTGGCCGCTCCCGCCGCCACGCTGGTTCACGAGGCCGTGCCCGAGCCGCTGCGCCGGGCCATCGAAGCTGCGGCACACACCGCCCGCTACACCGAGCTACTCACCCTCGTGGCCGAGCTCCAACACCACGCTCCCGACCTAGCCGCGCAGTTACGTGCGCACGCCGAGGCGTTTGATTACGGGGCCGTCCTTGAACAACTGGTGGGGAGTCCTGAATGACGGCGCACCCTCAGCCCCTGGTCACCTCTGGCGGCATCCTGGTGGTTGACGACACCCCTGAGCAGCTGCGCGCCCTGGTTACAATTTTGGGGCGCGGCGGCTTCGTCGCCCGGCCGGTGAAAAGCGGACGCCAGGCCATTGAGGCCACCGTGGCTGACCCGCCGGAGCTGGTCTTGCTAGATATGCAAATGCCCGACATGTCAGGCTTGGAGGTTTGTAGCTGGCTCAAAGGTGACGTGCGATTTCGCGACATCCCGGTGATTTTCGTGAGCGGCCGGCACAGCGCTGAAGACAAGATGGCGGCTTTCCGAGTGGGGGGCGTCGACTACGTTACCAAGCCGTTTCACGATGTCGAAGTGTTGGTACGAGTGCGCACCCATCTGCGATCCCGCCAGGCGATGAACGTCCTCGAACAAAAGCAGCACTACGCCGAACGGACAATGGAGATCATCAGCCGCACCGCGAAGGACGCCATCCTGATGATCGATAACGAGGGGCGCGTGGTGCATTGGAACCATGCTGCCGAGAAGATGTTTGGCTATTGCGCCGATGACGTCATGGGACAAGATCTCTATCAGCTGGTCATTCCGCAGCGCCTGCGTGAAGAAGCGCGTACAGACTTTTCCGGCGCTCAACACTCGACCATCGAACATGATGTTGGACGGACCTTTGAGGCCTTTGCACTGCGCCGCTCCGGTGAAGAATTCCCGGTGGAGGTGTCGCTCACCAACACCCACGTGGATGGCGCCTGGTGGCAAGTGGGTATTGTGCGCGATACCAGCGAACGTAAGCAGCTTGAGCTCGAACTCCAGCATGCTCGTAAATTGGAGGCCGTAGGACAACTAGCGGCCGGTATTGCTCACGAGATCAACACACCGGTGCAGTTTGTCGGCGACAACCTGCAATTCCTAAGTGACAGCTTCGCTGACCTCTTGGCGCTGTTGCCGGTGTACGGTCGCGCTCTCAAAGCCAACCGACTCGCCAGCACCTCTGCTGACCACGAAGAACTGCAGGCGCTTGAAACAAAAGTCGACGTAGATTTCTTGGTCGACAATGTCCCAAAGGCTTTGGCCAGCTGTTCCGAGGGCATCGAGCGGGTCTCGAAGATCGTCCGCGCGATGAAGAACTTTGCGCACCCCGATCAACCCGAGAAGGTGCCGGCGGACATCAACCAGGCACTGCAAACCACGCTCACCATCGCTCGCAACGAATATAAATATGTAGCCGAGATCGCGACCGACTTCGGCGAGCTCCCCGCCGTGCCCTGTCACATTGGCGACTTGAACCAGGTGTTTCTAAATCTCATTGTCAATGCAGCACACGCCATTGCCGACAAAACCGGCGACTCAAGCGAACGGGGGCTGATCACGGTGAGCACGCGCCAGGCAGGCGACGCCGTCACGATCAGCATTGCCGACACTGGCGTCGGCATTCCGGAGACTATCCACAATCGCATCTTTGAGCCGTTCTTCACCACCAAGGCGCCAGGGCGCGGCAGCGGCCAAGGCTTGGCCATTTCTCGCACCATCGTCGTAGATCGACATGGCGGCTCGCTGACCTTTGTTTCTGAGTTGGGGCGTGGCACCACCTTCACCATTGAGCTGCCGCTCGATCCCCTAAAGTCGGCAAAGCCAGGCCACCCATGAGCGACAGCGCCACCCTAAAACTGCTTGGCCAGTGGCTGCCCTGGGTGTGCGAGGTGGATCAAGCGCTGAAGATTGTCTGGGCGTCCGGCCCGCTGAGTCGCCGCTTTGACGACCTGGTCGGCACCTCCCTCTCAACGTGGATGCGCACCTCGGGAGGCGCCCCGGCGCAGCTTCTTGCCACGCCAGACGCAGAGCTGGTGCCACAACACCCCTGGCTGTTGCGCGCGCCGGGAGGTGAGTTGCCGGTGTTGGTGGCCTACGCGCCGCACAACGACGGTTACTTGGTGTGGGCTCGACCCAATGTTTACTCCGAGGGGGATGCTGCCGCCTTCAACGCCGATGAGCTGCTTTACACCGCGAGCATCACCGACCTTTTCGCCGCGCGTCGCGAGGCCGAAGAGACAACGCTGCGTTTGACCGAATGCCGCCTTGCGCAACGGGCTAACAATGCAGCGTTAGAGCAGGCCAAGCAGGCCTACCGTGAATCGGTGGCAGCGCTGGAGGATGACGCTGCTGTTACCTCCCGCAGCCGCGCGCGCTTTCAACAGATGTTCGACAACATGCGCAGTGGCGTAGCCGTCGTCGCGCTGATGCCTGCCACCCGAGAGTTTGTCCTGGTGGATCTGAACAGGAGCGGCGCCGAGCTCGAACAGATCACCACCGACGCAGTGCTGGGTCGCCCCCTTGATGAGGCCTTGCCAGGTGCGCTGGCGTCCGGGATTACAGAGGCGGTCGCGCGTGTCTTGGCTTCGGGTCGCTCGGAGCTGCTTGAAGACCTGCAATACCAAGGCCGCGATGGTCAAAGCTTCCGCGATGTTTACATCTTCGGTTTGAACGATCGAGAGGTCGTGGTTCGCTTTGACGATGTCACTCTCCGACACTGGAGCGAACAGGAGCTCAGGTACCAAAGCACGCTGTTGCAAAACGTCAACGAAGCCGTCATCGGGGTCAACGAGGCGGGTTTGGTACAACTGTGGAACCCGGCCGCGGAACGCATCTACGGCATCACCGCCCCTGAGATGCTCGGCAAGGCGTTGCACAAAGTATTACCCACCACCTACATCGAGACCACGGAGGCCGAGGCCGGACGCATCTTGGCGACCCAGGGACATTGGCATGGAGAGATTCGCCAACACACCAAGCAGGGGGCGGAGCTTACCTTGCTATCGTCAGTTTCGACGATGTGCGACAGCAACAACATTAGTCGTGGTGCGGTCATCGTTAACCGCAACATCACTGAGCGAAAAGCCTTGGAGAGCCAGCTGGTCATCGCCCGGCGACTGGAGGCGGTGGGGCAACTCGCGGCCGGTATCGCTCATGAAATCAACACACCAACACAATATGTGAACGACAACGTCTACTTTCTTAAGGACTCCTACGCTGGCCTCCTGGAATGCCTGCTGCATCTGCGCGAGCTAGTCTCCTCCTCCCGCATGGCGCCCCCGACACCCGATGAACTCGGCGAGCTCGCGAAGGGCTTGAGCGCACTGGACTTAGACTTTCTTTCCAAGGAGATTCCGCAGGCCCTCGACCAATCGCTGGATGGCTTAAAACGCATCACGACCATCGTCAGTGCGATGAAGGACTTCTCCCATCGCAGCGATGACCGTCGAGCTCCGGCGGATTTAAACCGAGCCATCGAGAGCACCGTCACCGTCAGCCGCAATGAATGGAAATACGTGGCTGAGGTCGCCTTAGAGCTCGATCCCGCGCTGCCCTCGGTGCATTGCAGCATCACAGAAGTCAATCAAGTCGTGTTGAACTTGATTGTAAATGCCGCCCACGCGATTGCCGAGCGCAATGTCCAAGAGGGGCAGTCTCACAAGAAGGGCAAGATCACCCTCACCACCAAACGCGCCGGAGATCAGGTCGAGATCCGCGTGGCAGACACTGGCGCCGGCATTCCCGAGGCGATTCGCCATCGTATCTTCGAACAGTTCTTCACCACCAAACCCGTGGGCAAAGGCACGGGCCAAGGTTTGGCGTTGGCCCGCGCGATCATTGTCGACAAGCACGGCGGTACCATTGAGTTTGAGTCTACCGTTGGCGTCGGCACCGTGTTCGTTTTGCTTCTGCCCATCGGCACCCCCACTGATCCCGAAGGAGGAACGCCCTAACCATGAAGCGCATTCTTTTCGTTGATGATGAACAACGAGTGTTGGATGGCTTGAAGCGCATGCTGCATCGGCAACGCAACGAGTGGCACATGATGTTTGCGCTTGGGGGTCAGGCGGCCCTGAACGAACTGGCGTCAGCGCCCTACGATATCATTGTCACCGACATGCGTATGCCCGGTATTGATGGCGCGCACTTGCTCACCCGCGTTCAGAAGGATTACCCACACCTGGTCCGCATCGTGCTGTCGGGGCACACCGAGATGGAAGCCGCGCTCCGTACGGTGCCGGTGGCGCACCAATTCTTGGCCAAACCCTGTGAGCCGGACCGGTTGCGCGAAGTGGTTGATCGCGCGTTGTCACTGCAGAAACTCTTGGGAGATCCCAAGCTGCGCACAGTCATCAACAGCATCCAAGATCTGCCAGTGCTGCCAAAGGTTTACCAAACCCTCACCGCCGCACTGGTAAACCCTCAGACCTCCGCCAAGGACGTCGCAACAATTATCGAGCAGGATGTAAGCCTGTGTGCCAAGATCTTGCAGCTGGTAAACTCGGCCTTTTTCGGTTTGCCACGCCGAGTGAACAACATTCAAAACGCGGTGTCTTACCTGGGCGTACAAGTCATCAAGAATTTAACGCTTTCGATGGAGGTGTTCCGCGCCCTGGAGGGGCAGGTTCCTGCCGGCTACTCGTTGGAGCGACTGCAGACGCATTCGCTGTTGGTCGGCAACCTTGCGCGTCGCTTGCTGTCCGATAAGCGTGATTCCGAGGATGCGTTCATCGCCGGCATCTTGCACGATATCGGCGAATACGTGCTCATCATGGGAGACGCCGAGCGCTTTGGGCAGGTGATCAATGCAGCTCGCGCCAGCGAGCATCCAAGGCAGCGCGTTGAGCTGGTACAGCTAGGTGTCACCCACGCGGAGATTGGTGGCTATCTCTTGGGTGTTTGGGGCCTGCCCTACCCAATCGTCGAGGCGGTGGCCAACCATCACGCACCGGAACGCAGCAACAGTAGCCGCTTCGATGTGAACTGCGCTGTCTATCTAGCCGACACGCTGATTCAAGACACACCTGAAGCCGACCAAGCTCAGTTCGGTCCGCCCGAGCCGCTCAACCTCGAAATGTTTAAAACCGTGGGTGTGGCCGAGAAGCTGCCCGCGTGGCGGCTACTGGCGCAAGAACAACTCAACAACCTGCGATAGTATTTTCGCCAGGAGAAGTCCTATGAATGAAGCTCCGCTCGCGCGAATCCTGTGCGTGGATGACGAGCCGGCGTTACTGGACGGCTTAAGTCGCGTGCTGCGTCGCAGCTTCGATGTCACCACAGCGATTGGCCCCATGGTCGGCCTTACCGCGATCCACGAGAAGGGACCTTTTGCCGTCGTTGTCGCTGACATGCGCATGCCAGAAATGGACGGCGCACAGTTTTTGGCCCGGGCCCGAGAGCTCGACTCCGCCATGGTCAGGATTCTGCTTACCGGTCACGCAGAAATCTCCGCTGCCATCTCCGCGGTAAACACCGCCAACATCTTTCGGTTTCTCACCAAGCCGTGTCCCCCGGACATTCTTATCCCCGCTCTGACCGCCGCGGAGGCGCAGCACCGGCTGATCACCGCCGAAAAGGAGTTGCTCGAACGCACACTGCGCGGTGCCGTTCGGGTGCTCACTGAAATTCTCGGTCTGGTTAACCCTTCGGCTTTCAGCCATGCCAATCGCATGCGTAGCTATGTCGACCAAATTGCTCAACGTCTTGGCCTGGCGTCACCGTGGCAGTTTGAAATCGCTGCGATGCTTGCACACCTTGGATGTGTGGCGCTGCCCGCAGATCTTCTCGACAAGGTTGCCGCTGGTGTCGCGCTTACCCCAGAAGAGCAAAAGCTGTATGCGGAGCACCCCGAAGTCGCCTTCAAGCTCCTCACCGGCATTCCGCGCCTCGAAACCGTCGCTGCGATGGTTTTAAAACAACGGACCGTGGTGCCCGGACCGCTCACCGGCAAGCCCCTTCCAGAGCAAGGCGCGATGCTCTTGAACGCGGCTTCGGCGTTGGATGATCGCATTTCACGTGGACTCACTGTCGCGGCCGCAGTCGCGGAGATTCGCAGGAGCGGCGCCGCGTGGGATCTGGGCCTGCTGGATGCGCTGGCCCATGTGCAACCCCATGAAACCCAGATGGCAGTGCGCGGCGTAATGCTTGGACAGCTATCCACTTCCATGGTCCTGGCCGATGATCTACATGGTAAGAACGGCGTCATGTTGATGGCGAAGGGGCAACAGGTAACCATCGCCGTGATCGAACGGCTGCGAGCCTTTTCGCGTGGAATTGGTGTCAAGGAGCCGATCATGGTGCTCGCGCCATGCAGCCCCGACGAAGCGACAGCAACAACAAAATGACGGAGGGTGCCAAAAGGGGTTAGAACGACTGGGGACGAGATCGGTAAGGGGGGCAAATGACGCGAAGTCTTGGGAACCTGGTCGCTCTAGGTGCCGAGCACGCAGCCGCGGACCTTTCGGTTTTTGACGAGGAGTTCTTGCTGCGATGTATTGCCACGCGCACAACAGCACTTGGTCTCCCTAGCACCGAAGATTATTTGTCGCGGCTTGCTGATTGGCCTACCGAGCTGGCAGCCTTGGTAGACGCGTTGCACGTTGGTTACAGTGAGTTTTTTCGCAATCCCATAGGCTTCGCCCTCTTGGAGCAAAGGGTATTGCCGGCCTTGCTCGACAACAGCCGTGGGCTTACGCAGGCTGAGCTGAGGCTCTGGTCGGCAGGATGTGCCACGGGCGAAGAACCCTACTCTCTCGCCATTTTGCTCAATGATCTGAGTGGCACACGACAGCACCCCAACCCATGGCGTCTGTTTGCGACCGATCGGAGCGACGCGAACCTCGCCCATGCAAGCGCTGGCCAATACCACGTCGCAGCGTTGCAAAATGTTCGTCTGAAGCACCTGGCTCGCTATTTCAGCCAAGTAGGCGAATTCTATACCGTCCGCCCCAACATTCGCAGCTCGGTGAGCTTCTCGAATTACGATCTCTTGGATCCGCTCACCACCTGCCCACCCGCCAGCATCTTCGGCGACTTCGATCTGGTGCTCTGCTGTAATCTGCTGCTCTACTATCGCCCCATCCGGCAACGCTTGTTGGAAAAACTCACTCGGAGCCTGGCGCCAGGTGGCTACCTGATCACCGGCGAAAGCGAACGCGCATTGATGCCCAAGGATGGCGAGCTACAAGCCGTCACGGCGGCCACAGCTGTATTTCAAAAGAGGTAGATGATGGTGAACCTGACCGTCGGAAATCAGCTACGGCTAGGCCTGGGTCTCATCGCGCTCCTCGTTGCCGGTTTGGTATCGCTGACCTGGTACCAAACGGACCGTCTCTGGCTCCAAACCGAAGGCCTCTATGAGCACCCACTCCAGGTCAGGCGCGCCTTGGGCGAGTTGACCTCCAACATCAAGGAAATGCGCCACACGGTGATGGGCCTCTGTCTTTCTGAAGACCCCGATGAGCATGCCGCGTTGATGCATCAACTGGAGACGGCCAAAATCCACGCACGCCAGCAGCTCGCGATCATACGGGAGCGCTATCTGGGGCCGGCCGCCGATGTCGAAGCGCTACAGCTCGGGTTGCAACGCTCGGAGGCCATTCGTGAAGAGACCTTGCGGTTGGCAAGCGCGGGTCACCGTGAGGAGGCGCTCGACCGCCTCAAGGATCATGGCGTCGGTGGTATGCAGGTGGCGTCGCTCATGAGCGACCTCGACAAAATCAGTGCATTCGCACGCAATCGCGCCGATAGCTTCTACCGCGATGCGCAGTTTGAGCGACAGACGCTGCGGCGCCGCCTAAGTATCGCTGTGCTACTCATCGTGCTGGTCATGCTCTTGGTGATCGTCTTCTTGTTGCGCAGCATTCAAGCACCGCTGACGGCATTAACCACCACGCTGCAAGCCTTCCGCGCAGGCAATCTTCACGCCCGCTGCACGTATGCGCCCGACAACGAGTTCGGCACAGCCGTGGCGGCGTTCAACGCGATGGCCGAAGCGATGCAGCGCGAATCGACGTTCAAAGAACAGGCCACGCTCATCAACGTCGTGATGCTGCGTGAGCTAGAGACCCAAAGCTTTTGTCGGCACCTGCTCGAAACGCTGATGCAATTGACCCACTCTCAGATGAGTGCGCTGTATCTCCTGAATGACTCTAAGAGCCGCTACGAGTTGCTCGACTCCGTAGGCGTCGCTGAAAATCCAAAGCACGCGTTTGAGGCCACGGTGCGCGAGGGTGAGCTGGGTCTGGCGCTCGGCACAGGCAAAGTTCAACACCTCACCGCATTGCCCTCTGACACATTCCTCAGTTTTTCAACAGTGACTGGCAGCTTCACGCCGAAAGAGCTGCTGACACTGCCGCTCTCGTTGGGGCCGGAGATTCCCGCAGTGATTTCGCTGGCGACACTGCAACACTATGACACCGACGCTCTGCGGTTGGTAACCGATATGCAAGGCGTCATTTCGACTGGCATCAACACGATGCTAGCCAACCGCCGCGCTCACAGCCTGAACCTCAGGTTGAATGAGCAGAACCGTGAATTGGAAGCTCAAACTGCCGAGTTAGCGATGCAGGCCGATGCGCTCGGCCTACAAAAGGTCGAGCTGGAGCAGCAAGCACGCGCCCTGGAGCAAGCCAATCGCCTCAAGACCACCTTCTTATCGAACATGAGCCACGAGCTGCGCACTCCGCTCAACTCGGTCATCGCTCTGTCGGGAGTGCTGGGACGGCGTTTAGCCAAGCAAATCCCCGACGAGGAATACAGCTACCTGGAGGTCATCGAACGTAACGGCAAACATCTGTTGAATCTGATTAACGACGTGTTGGACCTGGCGCGCATCGAGGCCGGGCGTGAAGAACTGATGCTTGAGCGTTTTTCTCTAAAAGACCTCGCCGATGAGCTTTTAGCCATGCTCGAACCGCAAGCACGCGAGAAACACATTGCGCTTACCAGCGCGGTGCCGGCCGAGCTGCCGTCGCTCCTAAGTGATCGTCTCAAGTGCCGTCACATCTTACAGAATTTGCTCGCCAATGGTGTCAAGTTCACCGAGGTCGGTCGGGTGGAGCTCGCGGCGACCTGCTTGGGACATGAGCTGCAGATCACGGTTACCGACACCGGCATCGGCATCCCGAACGATCGACTGGAGTTAATTTTTGAGGAGTTCCGCCAAGCCGATGAACACACGTCGCGCAAATATGGGGGGACCGGCTTGGGTCTCGCCATCGCCAAGAAGTACACCGCGATCTTGGGCGGCACGTTGACGGTCATAAGCCAGCCGGGGCGAGGCTCCACCTTCACGTTGCGACTGCCGCTCGTCGGCGCCAACCTTCAGGTGCCTACGGAGATCGCGCCGTCGCTGCACCGTGCAAAAGCCAACATCGCGCCGCTGCAATCCAACCACGGCCGCGGGAAACGCATCTTACTCGTAGAAGACAATGAGGCGGCCATCGTGCAAGTTCGCGATTTGCTGGCTCGTGAAGGCTACGAGTTGGCGCTGGCGCGCAGTGGCCAAGCGGCACTGGTCCATTTGCAAGCAGGGGTTCCTGATGCCGTCATACTCGACCTGATGATGCCGGAGGTGGACGGCTTTGCGGTGCTAAAGGCGATGCGAGATGCTCCAAGCACGGCCGAGGTTCCCGTGCTCATTTTGAGCGCAAAACATGTCACCAAAGAGGAGTTGAGCTTTCTGCGTGGCAACCATATCCACCAGCTCCTGCAAAAGGGCGATTTGAACGGCGCCGAGCTCTTGGCCACGATTGCCGCAATGCTTACCCCACCTACCGTACCCGCAGCGGCCCGCCAACCGCGCCGCGGCCGCGTGCGACGTGCAGGCAAACCCATTGTGCTGGTGGTGGAAGACAACCCAGACAACATGATCACCGCACGCGCACTGCTTAAGCACCAGTATGAAGTCATCGAGGCTGGGGATGGCAAAGCTGGCGTCGAGCTGGCACTTCAACACCAGCCTGACTTGGTGTTGATGGATATTTCGCTACCGTTGTTGGACGGCATCCAAGCGTTGCGCGCCATGAGGGCCCACGAACAGCTTGTCCACATTCCGGTGGTGGCGCTAACCGCCAGCGCCATGAAGGGGAACCGCGAGGAGATCTTAGCGCACGGCTTCGACCGCTACCTTGCCAAACCCATTGACGCCCAGGAATTCTTAAAAACAATCAGGGAGTTGCTCGATGGCGATGCCTGAACTCACAGTGCTTGCCATTGACGACCAGCCTGACAACTTGCTCAGCCTGCGAGCCTTGCTGTTAGAGGAGTTCCCCAGCGCCCAGGTGCTCACCGCCAGCTCTGGCAGCCGCGGGCTGGAGCTAGCCGCGGCTCATGATCCCGACGTCGTGCTGCTGGATGTTTTGATGCCAGGGATGGACGGCTTTGAGGTCTGCAGCCAACTGAAGGCCAACTTGCAAACCCGCGATGTCCCTGTGGTGTTTGTCACGGCGCTACAAACCGAACGTGCACATCGCCTGCGCGCCTTGGAGGTCGGTGCTGAAGCATTTCTCTCGAAGCCAATCGATCCTGCGGAACTGGTAGCGCAGATCCGGGCGATGCTGAAAATCAAGGCGGCAGCTCTCTACAAGCGTAACGAAGCGCGTGAGCTAGGCAAGCTGGTGGCGGCCCGGACGCAAGAGCTCGAACAGAGTCGTTTTGAAGCGCTCAGGCTCTTAGAGCAGCTGCGCGCAGAGAATGAGGCGCGGCGCAGAAGTGAAACCGCCCTCAAAGAGAGCGAACACAAGTTCTCGATGCTCTTTCACGCAAGCCCTGCGTGGATTGCTATCACGAGCCTTGCAGATGGCCGCTTCATCGACGCCAATCAGGCTTTCTGCGAAGGCCTGGGCTACCGGCGGGAGGAGTTGGTGGGGCACACCACCCTTGAGCTTGGGCTCTACAGCAAAAGCCAGCGAACCCAGGTGATCAAGGGCGCGCTGACACAGCCCCAACCGCACGAGGTAGAAATGCGCACCCGCTCGGGTGAGCGCCGCCAACTGCTCATCGGCAGTGAACGAGTGGTGTTGGGCTCCGAGACATGTCTGCTGGCGGCAGGCGTTGATCTTACCGAGCGCAACCGCGCCGAAACCGAGCGACTGCAGCTGACCGAACAGCTGCGCATCTCGCAGAAGCTTGAAGCCATTGGCAGCTTAGCGGGTGGCGTCGCACACGACTTCAATAACCTACTCTCCGTGATTCTGAACTACGCAGAGTTTGCACTCGAAAAAACGGTGGAGGGCGATTCGCTCCGTGAGGATCTGCTCGAAGTTCGCAAGGCGGGCGAACGAGCCACCGCGCTCACCCGTCAGCTTTTGGCGTTCAGTCGGAAACAGATGCTGCGCCCAGTTTCGCTCAACCTGAACAGCGTCGTCAGGTCCACGGAGCGAATGCTGCGCCGCATTCTCGGCGAAGATATTCAAGTCATCTTGAACCTCGCCCCCGATCTGGACGTCGTTTGTGCCGACCCCAGCCAGTTCGAGCAGGTGTTGATGAACTTGGTCGTCAATGCACGCGACGCGATGCCCAAAGGTGGCACGCTCACCATCCATACGAAAAATGAACACCTCACGGAGAACCGTGGTGCACAACAGATAGACGTCGAGCCAGGTTCGTACGTATCGCTCACCGTCACCGACACTGGCTGCGGTATCGATCCACAGGTCCAGGCGCATATCTTCGAGCCATTTTTCACCACAAAAAGTCAGGGCAAGGGTACGGGCCTCGGCCTCTCCACCGTGTATGGCATTGTCAAACAGAGCGGCGGCACGGTGTCGGTGCGCAGCGAACCTGGCCTCGGCGCAATCTTTACCGTGCTGCTACCGCGCACCACCGGCGCTGTTGCCAACGTTCAACGGCCTACGTCTGGGAGTGAGCAACGCCGCGGCACTGAAACGATCTTGGTGGTCGAGGATGAAGCTGCGCTCAGGCGCGTGGCCCAACGTTGTCTGGAGAACGTTGGCTATACCGTGCTCACAGCCGCCGATGGAGACGAGGCGCTGACGTTGGCGGAGCAGCATGCCGATACGATTCAGCTCCTGCTGACCGATGTGGTGATGCCGCGTATGAACGGCCGGGAGTTGGCCTCAGAGCTACAACGACGGCGCCCCACCCTCAAGGTGTTGTACATGTCGGGCTACACCGACGACGCTATTGTGCACCACGGTGTGCTGGATCAGGGCACCTGGTTTCTCGGCAAGCCATTTACGCCTACAGGGATCACCGAAAAAGTGCGCGAGGTTTTGGATGCCGAACTGCCTGAGCCAATCCCTGAGCTCTAAGCGCCACCATCACTGCAGTCGCGCCGCTCCAACACCAACACCCGCTGCGCGTCGCACGCAGGCGCAGAGGTGCGTAAACACCAATCAAAGGTATCCCACAGCGGATTCAAGACGGCGGGGTCGGTGAGCGGTGCGACCGCAATCGGGTCGGCCCCATACGGCATCACCGCCAACAGCCGATACTCGGTACGAGCAAAGGCCAGAGCCCAATCCAGAAGCGCTTTGGGGGTGCGGGCGTAGCCATCGAAGTTACCTGGGTCGTCATACAACAACAGCAACCTGGGTTTGGCCGTGGCGAGCTCGGCGATGAATTCTTGCTCCATCTGCGCGGCAAACGGCTGCGCCTCCAAGAGCGGATACAAGTACAAGTAGCCCGTGGCCGAACGGCGTTGCGCATACGCCATCAATTCGGGCTCCGAACCGATCACACCAATTGTATCGGCGGGGCCCGTATGTGCGGCAATAAACTGACCTAACAGAGGAGCCTCAGGGAACGGCTGCGCGTGGTACTGCTGCCGCAACACCTCGTTGGGGCCACGTAGAAACCAAGGCCTAAAATTGCGCCACGTGCTCTCAAATACCGCCACGAGCACCACCCCAACCACAAGCCATGCCAAAAGCGGCTTGTTTTTCTCAGCCAACCAGGAGGCCAAGGCCATGGTCCCCATCACGGCCGCGATCGCCACAAAAGGTAACAACACGATGAAGTAGTGCGGCCTGAAGTACAGGCCCGGCACCACCGCAAAGAACGCCGCCAGCGCGAGGAGCAGCAGTCGTTGACCCAACAGTCGGTTGCGCCACCACAGCACGATGAAGCCGATGGCCGAAAGTCGCCACAACAACTCGGAGGTTCGCGAGACGTACCGAAGCTTCAGGTAGAGCTCCCACATGCCGTCGCTGAAGCTCGTTTGATTCACGTAGGCGCGCGCGTAGTCCACGGTCCAGTAGAGCGCCTTGCCAAGCACGCCCGCCCAGGCAAGCCAGACGACGGTGAGCATGATCGGCAGCAACACGCCCAGAGCAATTGACACGCTGGCTAAGAAGCGCGGCCGAAGGGTGCCCCGCTCCCAAACGTAGCGCTCACGCAACCACGGCCAAGCAATGCCCAGCGCCACGAGCACCGCCGCATGCTGTTTCATCAAAAAGCTGAGCCCAAGCAACACCCCTCCCAATAGCCAATGACGCTGCAGCTTGCTGTCCGAGGCGCGCTCCAAAGTCACAAAACCAGCGAGTACGCAGAGGATCACAAAGTGGGTGGCGTGCGCCGCCAACCCCAGCACCGACGGGCTCGCCGCCAACAGGAAGCTTGCCGCCGCAGCCAGCAAAGCCACTTCCCGCTCGGCAACACGTCGCACAAAGAGGTAGGCAAACCAGGTGGAGAGCAGAGCCACAAGCAACAGGCCCACGTGAATGGCGGTGGAACTGCTTCCCGCTACAGCAATGATGAGCGCGTATGCCAAATACACGCCTGGCAGCTTCATGTTGTAGGCGAGTAAATAGGGAGGCACGCCCTTGGTGATGAGCCACCCGGCGTAGGCGTATTCGCCTTCATCGCGCTCGAAGGGCAAGCCCACTAGGCGGAGCCGCGCGAGAAGCGCCAGGGTAAATACCATTAAGGCCGCGGTGGTCAGCAATATTCGGTGATAGGCCCAAAATCGTTTGAAGCATAGTGATTCTTGGATCGCGGTCATGCTGTCACAAGGTGCCATGATCCGCTCGCTCTAACACCCACACCCAATTCCTTTCACAAGGATGGGTTGCGGTTTGAATGCACCAACTGAACCTGTTCCACGCAGCGCGAAGGCGCACCGGATCAGTAATTGGCACTACCTTGCCGCGGCTCTGACCTATCGGAAAGATGGCCGCGGGCCGGTAGTTTTGGCGCATCCAAACCTCAGTCCAGGCCACCACACGAGTCGGTGTCTCATGAGTTGGTTGCGGACCGTCCCAAGTACCAGGCATATCGATCAACACCAATGCTTCCGGGCGATTGGCTGCAAGCTCGGCGATCAACTCGTTCTGCATCCTTATGGCAAACGCCTGCTTCTCCAGCAGTGGCACCATATACATGTAACCCGTGGCCGCTTGCCTCTCGGCATACACCATAAGCTCCGGCTCCGACCCCAACACTGCAATCCGCTCGTTGGGTTGCGTGAGACCGGCAATCGCTCGGCCTATGGCCGGTGCCTCCCGAAAGGGCGTCCGTCCGTATTGCCAATCGAGCACGTCGATGGCGGATGCAGCGAAGAGGAGTTGACTTTGGTTCCAAATGCAGGAGCCAAGCACTGCGAACAACAAACTTGCGCCCAAGGTCGTGGGCATCGGACACCTGAATCGCACAAGTCGCTCGCAGATCGCAGTGATACCTAACACGGCCAACAGTGCCACGAACGGCAGCATCACGATGAAATAGTGGGGTCTGAAGTAGAAACCGGGAAGTACCGCTGCAAAACTCGCAAGCAGCAACAACAAAAGGCGCTTGGCCACAGGGCGGCAAAGCCACCAGAGCGCCATCGCACCGATTCCGCTTAACGCCCACATAGCGCCCCACACCCGAAAGATCTTGCGGAACTGCCTCCATAACAAAAATACGGCTTGCGATAATGGCGTCACGCTGACGTATTCACGCGCGTAGTCGAAGGTCCAATGCCATGCCCGACCAAGAACGCCACCTTGAGCCAAAATCAGCGCGATGAAAAACAAGGGCAGAAAGAACCCCGCAAGAACAAGACCCGACTCTCGCAGCCGGCGCCGGTACGTAGTGCGCCACGTGCCTTCGGTGATCACAAAGGGCCAGACGACACCTAGGCACGCAATAAAGATGGCGTGTTGTTTCATCAGCACGCTTGAACCGAGAAGTATCCCTGCTACGAACCACCATAACATCTGGCGCGTAGCTGCGGCCCGCTCTAACGCCACGAATCCAGCCAACGCAAAGAACACCAAAAAATGTGTGGCATGCGCCGCCAAACCCAGCACCGAAGGGCTCAGCATCAATACAAACGCGGTGGTTGCAGCAACGACAGCGCTTTCAAGCGAACCATAGCGTCTGCCAAGACAGTACACCCACCCCGCAGACCCCAAACTAAAGAGGAGAAGCGCCACATGGATCGCGACAGGACTCGCATTCGCCAGCACGATGACGGCACTATACAAGTAGTAAACACCCGGAAACTTCATGTTGTATGCCAGTAGGTACGGCGGCACCCCCTTGGTGATGAGCCACCCGGCATACGCATACTCGCCTTCGTCGCGCTCGAACGGCATGCCTAGCAGCCGGAGGCGTACGATGATTCCCAACACCAAAATTGCGGCTGCGATCCCCACCAGCCAACGACGGTGGTGCAGAAGCCGAGCAGATTCAGTGCTGACAGACAGCATGCTACAGTCAACCTCACTCGCCGTCGCGTAAACTCCCTAACGATGACCGATGACCGCGCCCGGGCAACTGGGGCGTTCCCTAGACAGCCGGCCGACGTGAGTCAATTGTTGTGTGCAACATCGGCGCGGCGCGCCCACACTGAAAACGTCCCATATTGTCCACGTCGGTCGAACTCTTCGCTCGCTGACACGCGGGACCAGTCGCCATCCACCACAAAGTAGTTTACGCCGAGTTCGCGAAACGCGCGGTCGCGCGGGTCGACCGTCAAGCGAACCACGTCATAGGCCGGATTTTCGAGCCTTCGTTCACCAGGTTGTCCCAACTGCAAGACTGCGTGCGCATAGCGATTGTAGACCGCCTGTTGTTCTTCGGTGGGTTCGAATG
>JAKLEG010000480.1 GCA_022703175.1 Myxococcota bacterium
AAACGACGCGGCGCTGGACGACGAAAGGCGAACTGAGAGATTGTACATGCGTTACGCAGATGGGTGACCCCGGGGTCAATGCTCGTGAGAACGCGGGGGTCAAAGGTAGTGAGAGCCGGCAATGAAGAGGTGCGAGCAACGACAAGGGAATCGAAACAAACACCAACATTTCGGCATTTTCATCAATTTAACCACGGTGTTGCTGCTTAGCGCTGGAGCCAGCATCACCTTGTGATGAGATAAATAGTAAGCCATGGGCGTCGGTTGACAGCCGCCACCTGCCAGCGTAATGGATCGCCCCGAAAATACTGGGAAACCAGGAACCAGGGGCCGGGCTTGAGGGATTTCAACGCGTACGAGGTTGATCGTGAAACATGGGCAGAAGATGAACATGCGTAGCTTGGGTGGAGTGCTGGTCGTGGTAAGCGCAAACCTGGCCGCGTGTGGGGCGGCAGGCACCGGTACCCGAACCTGCACCGGTGGCGATTGCGACCTGACCCAACAGACGGCCTGCACTCGCGATTCCGAATGCAACGCCGAGCAGTTCTGCGACGGTGGCCTATGTGCACCGCGCGACACCGTGCGCCCTGATGACGCATGCAGCGCCCACCAGGACTGCACGATGGGGCAATTCTGCAACATCGTCACTGGCCATTGCGTGGAATGCCTCAATGAAGATCACTGCGACGTCGGATTGGTATGCCGCGCCGATGGAACCTGTGGAGAAAACACCGGCTGCACCACCGACGGCGAATGCGGCGGACGCGTTTGTGAAACGGCGACCGGCCAATGCGTGCAGTGCACCTCCAGCGCTAACTGCCCGGACGGTCAAACCTGCCGCAACCAACAGTGCTTCACCGAAGGCAACGCCGACCCCGTATGCGAGGCGCAAGCTGATTGCGACGCCTACGGGCGTGTCTGCGATGGCACCGGTCATTGCGTGATGTGCACCGACTCGTCGCAATGCGCCGACGGCAAAACCTGCAGCAACGGCCAATGTAGCTCGGGCACGACAGGTGGCGACGGGACGTGCCAAACCAGCACCGACTGCGGTGGCCAGGCCTGTTTCATCAACTACTGCATGCCCTGTTTCTCGGACTTCATGTGTGTATCGTTGGATGACCTCATGGCCGGCGTCACCAAGATCTGCGACACCCAAGCCGGCAACTGCATCGCCCCTCAATGCGAAACGGCACAGAACTGTACGGCCGGCCAAGCATGTTACGGAAGCGGCCACTGCGGCAGTTGCGAAGCTGACGAGGAATGCCGCACGGGTGAAGTCTGCGATGTGAATACGGGAATCTGCGGCCAACCGCCCCCATGCACTGGCAACGCGAGCTGCACAAACGGAAAAGTGTGTGTGAGCAGCGCCTGCGTCGCCTGCACCAGTACACCGCAATGCGATGCCGGCAAGAACTGCGTCAATGGCGCCTGCGTCACACCGCAGGCGGAGTGCACCACCAACGCGCAATGCACCAACGGCAAGGCATGCATTTCCGGCGTCTGCGCGCCCTGCACTGTCACCACTCAATGTGACAGTGACAAGGTCTGCATCAGCGGCGCGTGCGCTGTGAACACGACGCCGGGCCCATTCGGAGCCGAGTGCGCCTCCCACGCCGATTGCGCGGGCAACGACGCGATGTGTCTACGCTGGGGTTCGAAGGGGCACTGCACACGCCTATGCGTTGGCAACGGCAAGGGCGGATTGGATGACTGCCCGATGGGCTGGGGTTGCTATGATTTCAACAGCGACGCCTTGGACGGAATCAAACTATGCGCCAAAGCCGAAGACGTCCACGCGAACGACGCGAGCTATCCCGGCTATCCATTTGAACAAGGTCCGGGCGATGTCTGCACCTCCTCCAACAACCAGTGCCAAACAAGTTGGTGCTTCTCCGACGTCAACATGTGTGCGTTGGGTTGCCTGGCCAACCGCGATTGCCCAACCGATGAGGTGTGCTTCTCACATATGACCGCCACCGGGGTCTTCTACGACCGACAGCTCTGCCTGCCGAGCAACCTCGATTCTTTTAAAGCCGAAGGTGCTGCCTGCAACAATGCCATCGAATGCGATTCAGGCCTGTGTGTCGGCACCTGCAGCGACGGCAAAAAGTGCAACGCGAACAGCGACTGCACAAGTGGCACCTGCACAGGAACCTGTCGTGACCACTGCCGCAACAATGCCGACTGCAAGGCGGAGCAGGCCTGCTGGCCCTGGCCCTTGCATCCCGGAACCGACGACTCTGGTTGGGTACCTACCTGCCAGCCAAAGCTGTTCGCCGGCACCAAGGCTCTCGGCGCAGCGTGCTCTGCCTATAGTGAGTGCGCCAGCGATTGGTGTTCAGCGGGTTTCTGCACCACCCCGTGCGCCACCACCGACGATTGCGTTGGGCCGTTGGCCGGCAAAGTCTGTGCGCCGGTGTCGATCTACAGCAACCCACAGACCGTGCTCTACTCGGTCGGGTTGTGTCGCTAGCGGCCCGCTTCCCGAGGGGTGCCACCCACGATAGATTGAGTTGAGGCACCCTTTGATGACATCCCGCATTCCGCCGCGTTGGCTCCTCGGCATGTTGGCACTTGGTGCCTGTCAGCGCATGCCCGCAACCAGCGCAGATCCACCGAACGACAGGATGCCGGCGCAACCGTCAGACGCCATCACAGTCATCGCCGAAACCGAACCTGCGATTGTCGCGTACAGCACTCCGGTGGTGGAGGAGCTTCTGGCACTGCGTGATGGTGAACGAGTGCAGATACGTATTCGTTGGTCCAAAGTGGAGGGTGCAACCGGCTACGACGTGCAATTGTCAAAGACCCTCACCTTTTTACGCAATGCCATAGAAACCACCGTTGGCAAGCCACGTTTCGTTAGCCGCCCGCTAGAACCGGCCGTCTACTTCGTGCGCGTGCGGGCAGTGGGTGATGCGGGCACTGGCGCCTTTACGGATGCGCAGGTGCTTGATGGTACCAGTTCGGGAGCCTCGGCTCGGGAGGTTGCCGCCGAAATCCCCGATGTCAGTGTTAGTCCCCCAAGCCTAGAGCCGCCGGCCACGCCGCCGCTGTTGCGCGTGGTTTGGCGACAACCCGAAAGCCAGGCCGTCGTGACGACACCCTCGGTACAAGTCGAAGGCGTCGCCACGCGCGGAGCCGTCGTGCGCGTGAATGAGGGCGCACCGCTCTTGGTTGAGGCGAGCTTCGTGATCGCTGTACCGCTCAACGAAGGGCGCAACACGCTACACCTTGCAGCTGAACTCGCCGGACAAAAACGGCAACTGAGCCGCTCGGTGTACTACGCCGATCCGGCGAGACTCGCCCCGATACGGGAGCGATTCGAAGCGCTGCGCAAGCAGCTGGCCGAAATTGGCGCCATTCGCGATGAGTTGACGCTCACGATCCAAGGACTTGAAACGCGGGTCGCCGCGGCGCGCCCTGCCGGTTCCTTAAGTGAGTTGAAGCAAGAGATCGAACGGATTAGCGTCATTCGCCAAGAGATTGACCGCGAAGTGGACAAAGCGGTGGACGAGTTAGATCGCCTGCTTAAACCTTGAGCCGCCTTGGTTTGCGCCTCGCGCGCTGTTTCCGCCGGCGCCGAGATGGCACAAGCATTGATTGCGCGCCACCCGAGCCGTGCTGCTGTTTCCATGCGAGCAAAGCTAAATCGAAACGCGTGTCACTCCGCTTTGCCTGATAACGCCGCAAGAATGGCGTCGGACAGTGGTAACAAGCGAGACCCGCATCATACACTGCTGTGAGCCGGCCGCGTGCGCGGATGAAGAAATCGGCATGCTCCACCCGTTTGAGCGCCTCGTCCCACCCGACAGTTCGGACGACGCTCGTCCGAGCGACAAAGAAATTAGCCGTCTTGGTGACCACTGGCAGTTCGTCGATCGCCCCAACGCAGGTGGCACTCCCCTCCGCCACCAAATCACCCTCCCAACGACAACGCGGCAACGTCAACCAACGTCCGCCCACCAAATCGGCCTGCCGGTGCTGGTCGAGAAAACGCACTGCCCGCCCAAGGTCAGTAGCAGCCGACATGACCAGATCGTCGTCCAGCATTAGAAGGTAGGGCGTCTTGACCGCCCGCACGCCAGCATTTCGCCCGACACCAATGCCCGAGTCATACGGCAGACGGAGCTGTGTCACGCCAGGAATGTCCACCGGATGTTCACTGTCATCCACCACCACCACCGGCAGACCTGGGGCAATCGCACGCAGACTCGCGATGAGTCGGGCCACAGCCTGAGGACGCTCAAAGGTCTTCACCACCGCAGTAAGTCTTGTGGCCAAGCCTTTCGGAGGCTGCGCGGATACCCCCATGAGCCCCAGACGCTCCACCCAAGGTATCAACGAATCAACAACGGTCGTGTGCAAACCATGGAGAAGCACCGAAGCCAGGTGCTGCCGCCTGAGTGCACGAAAACCCAGCCGCGCGCTCTGACGCAAAATGCGTTCGGGTTGCAATATCGACCAGGACAGCAGACGCGGCGGCGCACCAAGCCACCGTCCGTCGCGCAGCACATCAACCACCAGGTCCGTCGTAAGCTCGGGAGAACGCCGGCCCGACGGCGTCTGCGAGTTGTCACCGCAATGCCAATACCTACCCCACAAGTCGACCGCGATCACTCGATGCGCGCTGCCTGCCACGCTGATGACTTCACCCAAACGCGGCGCCCGCCCGATCCGTTGTACAAGTACAACGTCACGTGCCCGGAGGGTCGGCTCCATGCAGCTACCTTCGATGATGGCAACGCGAGTCTCTTGTGGCACAATGCTCCCAGAATCGACGCTCCCCGGACGGCTGTCTAGGGGCGACTGCGTCCTTCATAACAGCACAGGTCTAATC
>JAKLEG010000481.1 GCA_022703175.1 Myxococcota bacterium
AGGGTGGTATCGGCGCGCGGACACTCATCGGTATCGAAAGGCACCTCTTTGACGTTGCCTGCGTCGAAGGCGCGGGCCATCACTGGCACGATCTCGTCTTTGA
This sequence comes from Myxococcota bacterium, assembly GCA_022703175.1. Lineage (GTDB taxonomy): Bacteria > Myxococcota > XYA12-FULL-58-9 > XYA12-FULL-58-9 > XYA12-FULL-58-9 > JACRCV01. The sequence continues at coordinate 104 of JAKLEG010000481.1, forward strand.
ACTTGCCCGCCTTGATCGCCGCCACCGCCTTGGCGTGCGATTTCACCGCGTAGGCATCTTGCTCCTCCCGACTGACTTTGAACTTTGCCGCCACGCGCTCGGCGGTGTGTCCCATGTTGATGAGCGACTCAGGGTAGTTGGCCACCAACTTGGGGTTCAAACTCACTTTGTGGCCTCCCATCGGTACCGCCGACATGGATTCGACGCCGCCCGCCACCACGACCTCAGCCAAGCCGCATTGCACCGCTTGGGCACCATGCACAATCGCCTGCAAGCCGCTGGAGCAAAACCGATTAATGGTCTCGGCCGTGACGGTCTCTGGCCATTTCGCCAAAAACACTGCGTTGCGCGCCACGTTCAGCCCTTGGTCCCCCTCCGGCATCGCGCACCCCAACACCACATCAGCGACGTCGGCCGGGCTCAGCCCGGGCACCCGGCGCACTGCCTCCACCAGCACGGTCGCCGCCAAATCATCTGGTCGCGTGTAGCGCAACGTGCCCTTGACGGCACGGCCCACAGCAGTACGGACGGCACTTACGATCGCCACGTTCATAGGAAAGGTCATGACGAATCCTCGCGATGCTCGTTGTTAGTTCCGAAGAGGTTTGCCGGTGGTCATCAGGTGTTCGATGCGTGCTTGCGTCTTCTCCTCGCCGCACAGCGACACGAACGCCTCCCGCTCCAACTCCAAGTAGTGCTGCTCACCCAATTCGGTGCCGGCCGCCACGTTGCCGCCGCTCAAAATGTGCGCCACCTTGCGTGCAATGTGCAGATCGTACGGCGTCGCAAACCCGCCTTCCACCATGCTCCAGGCTTGTTGCGAAAGCGTAGCGGCGACATCCATGCCAGCGGCACGCAAAACTGGCGGCCGCACGACACGGTGTCCAGCCCGAGCCATCCCCAGTGCACGTTCCTTGGCGTGGCGCAGCTGATGGTCGCGGTTAAGCGAAATGCCGTCGGTCGGGCGCAGGTAGCGCAACCGCCGCGCTTCGTCGGCACCACTGGACACTCGCGCAGTGGCGATGTTCATGAAGGCCTGTCCAATGAAGTAAAGCGGATCGGCATTTTGCACGTGCGCGAGATCGGCCGTGAACCGCTCCACCAACCGCAAGGAACCTGTGCCCGCTGGAATGACGCCGGCCCCCACCTCCACCAGGCCGATGTAGGTTTCGGCATGCGCTTGTGCGGCATGCGCCGACATCGTCAATTCGCACACACCCCCAAACGCGAGACCAAAAGGTGCCGCCACCACGGGCACGGCCGCATAACGCACCGATTGCATCGCATGGTGGAACAACTGCACGACCTTATCGAGCTCGTCGTACTGCTTCTTCTTGGCAATCTCTAACACCAGCTTCAGGTTGGCGCCGGCACCAAAATGCTCACCGTCGTTGGCAACCACCAGCGCGGCAAAGTTCTGCTCCGCCTCATGCACGCCTGCCACCAGCAGCGCTAACACCTCATCATCGATGGTGTTCATCTTGGTGTGGACTTCAAAACAGAGACAGCCATCGCCGAGGTCAACCAGCGACGCGGAGCGATTGCTCTTCACAACGTGTTTGGCGTCTTCCTTGATGGCCGCAAGGCGCAGCTGGCGGCGGTCGGGCGAAACAGACGCTGCTTTGTGGGTTCCGATGTCGTAGAAGCGCGGCGCTGCGACGGGCCCGTCATAAAATGACGCACGACCACTCGCAAGCATCTGGGTCACCCATGCGGGCACCGCGATGCCTTCCTTCTGCATGCGCGCCACACTCTCGGCAACACCGATGGCGTCCCAAGCCTCGAATGGCCCCAAATCCCAGTTGAAGCCCCAGCGCATCGCCCTGTCGACGTTCAAAATATCGTCGGCAATTTCTGGAAGTCGCCGTGCCGCATAGGCCAGCGTATGGGCGGTGATCTTCCACGCGAGGAGCGCCGCCCGGTCGCTACCGTTCACGAGCGTTTTCAAGCGCGCCCCAGCGTCGTCGATGCCCTTCAGCGCCCCCAAGGAGTCGAAGCGGACTTTGGTTTGAGGGCGGTAGTCGCCGGTTTTCAGGTCGAGCACCTGAATCTCGTCACCGATCTTTTTGTAAAAGCCCGCACCCGCTTTGCGGCCGGTGCGCCCGGCTTTCACCAGCCCCACGATCCACGCGGGCATGGCAAAGACGTCGCGCTCCTCATCGGTGGTCAACGAGTCGTAGCAGTTCTGAGCCACGTGCACGAAGGTATCGATGCCCACCAGGTCACCGGTACCAAAGGCCGCTGAGCCTGGTCGACCCATTGGCTTGCCGGTGATCTTGTCCACCTCCTCAAGAGTATAGCCATCGCTTTCCATCAATTTGATGGCCTTCATCAGGCTGTAGACGCCGATACGATTGGCGACAAAGTTGGTGGTGTCCTTGCCGTAGACAATCCCCTTACCCAAATCTTCGCCAACCTGAGCCGCGCGAGCCAGCACCGCCGGATCGGTCTTGGGGCCCGGCACGAGTTCCAGCAGACGCATGTAGCGCACCGGATTGAAGAAGTGCATCACCAACGTGCGCCGCTGCAACGCTTCGGGAAGATCGGCGCAGATCTTGGCCAACGACAAACCGCTGGTGTTGGAAGCTAACATCGCCGTCGGTTTCAGAAACGGCGCGATCTTTGCGAACAGGCTCTGCTTAACCTCAAGCTTTTCGAGCACGGCCTCGATCACCAAATCGCAATCGCGGAGCCGATCCAGATGGTCCTCCAGGTTGCCTGGAACCACGAGCCTAACAGCGTCGGGATCATAAAACGTCGCAGGCTTGCTCTTCAGGGCCCGCTCGATGCCAGCTTTGGCGAGGCCATTGCGAACATCAGGCAGCTGCCGCTCGGACTCTTTTAAAGCCGGGGGCACGATATCCAAGAGGTGGGTGCGGATCCCAGCCCCGGCCAGATGGGCCGCGATCCCGGTGCCCATAACGCCGGCACCCAGCACAGCCGCGGTTGTAACGCGTTCGCTCATAGACTCCCTCCATGTTGATAGATGCCCCGCTCCTCCCCAAGAACCGCCGAGGCGCGAACCACAGTATGTCGGCCACAGCGATTCGGCAACCGCCACCGCAATTGCTCGCCTCGACCTTTCTTGTTAGGGATTTAGGGTGACTCTAAACCAACGACCACTGAGTTGGGGGCTGATGGCGACGTTGTCCGCCAGTCTCCTTGCGGGCTGCGATTCCGGCGACTCAAAAGCTACGTCAGCGGGCGACCCCAATTGGGCCCAGGGCGATCCCGGCGGCGACCCCTCCCCGGGTGACGGAAACCCACCACCCAACTGCACCGGCACAGCGGCCTACATCCGCGTGGGGGCCGCACAATCACTGGAACCTATGGTGGAAGATCCTGCCCGCTGCCAGCTTTACGGCGTGGATGCCACCCGCAGTGAGCTTTACATCATCGACACTGAGCACGACGTGCTCAAATACACCATCGTCGTAGGTGCCAATCCTACCGATTTGGCGTTCTCAGCCGATAAGACCCATCTGTACGTAGCCGTTGCGGGCGAAGCGAAAATCAAAGTTTACGCCGCCGCCGATGGCATGCTGGTGCAGGAGGTCCCCACCACCGTCGCGCCCTACCGACTGGCCCGCGGCCCCGGATTTCAAGTCTACTACGTCGAAGAAGACATCTTCTCCGCCGTGCACCTAGTAAATCTGGAAACCGGCGCTGATACTGAGGCCACCGGCACCGCCTACCATGAGCCCGATTTGGAGGCCTCCGAAGATGGCACGCAACTCTTCGTGGGTGAGGCGAACATGCCCGGATCGAAGCTACTGCGCTTTGACACCGTGCCCGAACTCACCGAAGCCGATGGCTTCCGCTTTGATGGCGGTTTTACGCTCCCCTCGCCGCAGCGACGCATCACGTTGGCCCAGAGCAGCAATCGCATTTTCTTTGCCGACCGCGCTTTTGTGGCGAACGACCTGCCCCACATGCGCGGCTTCTTTGGCGACCAAGTGCTGAGCTCCGCTCCCGACGGCCGCATCGTCGCCACCCGTGAATTCCTGTTTGATGGCCAAACCTTCGTCAGCTTCGCCAACCGCCCGCATCCCGGCAAAGGTGTGCACTTCTCTGCCGATGGCGCCTGGTTGTACGAGTTCTCGCCGGTCGGCTCGATGCTCTACCGTACGTCAGTAGCCACCCTCGTAGGGGTGCATTTATTGGGCGAAACGGTGGTACCTCCGGGACCGTTGTCGCAGCACAACTTCACGCAGCTGTTGGCCGACCCCGCGCGGCCGTTGCTCTACGCGCTAGATGCGCAGCAAAATCAGATTGTTACCATCGACCGCGAAACGCTCACCCCGGCCCGGGCCGAAATCATCGGGTCGAGCCCCACCGACATGGCCATCCTGCCCGATGGCAACTCACTGATGGTCGCGACCTTTGGCGCCACGCAGCTGTCACTTTTGGACCTGACGAAGGAAGATAAACTCCTGAAACGTTCCTTCGATGTCCCCGGCAATCCGTTCCGCGTCGCCACCTCGCTGTTGGGTCGCGTGGCTTATGCAGAACAAGATCAGTACAGCGATGTTGCGCTGCTCGACCTGCTGTCGGGCAGCATGCTCGACACCTTGGCCAACGAGGTGTTCCAGGCCGATGTTGAGTTCGATCCCACCGGCCGTTATCTGTATTTGGGCGAATCGGCCGGCCCGACTGCGCGGCTGTGGCGTTATGATGTCGGGGATGACACCTTCGTAGAGGCCGGCACCAGCATCGACGCGTTCTCCTACCCGATGCGAC
>JAKLEG010000482.1 GCA_022703175.1 Myxococcota bacterium
TCGGTGCTGTTATGTCAACGCTTTCCCAACTTGCACGCCACGGTCCTCGAAGTTCCGGCCGTCGCCGCAGTGGGGCGTGAGTTGGTCGCGCAAGCCGGCCTTAGTGACCGGATAGAGTTTCGGGAGGGTGACGCCTTTGTCGATCCGGTGGGCGAAGGCTACGACGCCGCCCTGGTGAGTGGCTTGTTGCACCGAGAACCTGCCGACGCATGCACCACGTTATGCTCTGCGCTTTTTGCCGCCTTGACCCCCGGGGCCGCTATTTATGTCATCGATGTCATGCGCGATGCGAGTCGCGTGGGGCCTACAACAGCCACGCTCTTTGCCTTGAATATGTTGCTCACGAGCGAGCGCGGTGGCTGCCATGCGGACGTTGATCACCTTGATTGGCTCGCTGCCGCAGGCTTCACTGGCGCCGTGGTACACCGCTTGCCGCCGCCGATGATGCACACCGTGATCAGGGCCCTAAAACCTGTCTAGCCGATTCTGGGCGCAAGCCCCAACGCCCGGTCGAAATCCACTTCCAAAAGCATGTACGAACAATCAGGACAGATAATCCACCCCGGAACGGGGGCGTGACGTTTCTCGCGTTCGCGATACAGGGCCACCTGTAATTGCAAAAACAGCGCGGCGTTTAAGCCATCTTCCGGTTTGTATACCGTGTGCTCAACGGGCCAGAGCGGGGAGTACAGCGGTACCACCCCATGGTCCATCAATGTACACGCACCCTCAAGAATGCTCGCGAGCATCTCCGGATCGCTCATCACGCGGCCAGGCGGGCGCAGTTCGAGACCGGCAACAAACGCTGAACCGACATTTCTGGAACCAAATACATCCACCGCCGCATACAGCCACTCTATCCAGCGCTCGCGTCCCACCGTTGCTGACTTTCCAGGACAACAGCGCTGAAACTTTTCTGGATCCCAAACCTCAAGGTTGTAACAACAGCTGTCTGCACCAGCATCTCGATAGCGCTGCGAATCTGCGCCCGACACCGCGCCAGAACCTACCGTGACACGTAAACGCGTCCCCACGGCCCGGCGTACCGTCTCAACAATCGGCAAATAACGTTTGGCCTCGGCATCCGGTGACGTCATTGATCCACCGGTCAGGTAGACATGCCGTACCTCGGGCGAGTCCGCCACCGCCTTCATCACCTCGCCCAGGCGCCTATAGACATCTGCCCCTAGAGCTGGTTCGCCCGGCACCTGGCCGAGCATTTCGGAGCGTTTGTCAAAACGCCCATAGCCACAATAACAACACCGACTCGACTGACCCTCGCCATTGTCGAGCCGGAAGTACTCACACCCCGGCGCCGCGTTGACCACGATCATATCGCCAAGTTGACTGACGCCCGCGGCAAACGGGGCAATGCCATCCTCGGTGCGGCGGCTTTGCCACGCGTGTCGGCCTACAAAACCAATTGATGCAACCGTGGCGCCGTTTTCGATCAGCCGATAGCCTTCCTCAGGGGTGCCACCGACCTCAAGAGGGCTCGCGTCATCTACCCGAACCCGCGCGACACCACCGTCTGCCAATCGGAACATATAGGGAATCGTTACGGTTTCCGTCTGTCCATTGGAGAGCAACTTGCGGTAGGGCCAAAAGCCTGGCGAGGCACCCGCACGCGTCGCCAGCCCAAGGCTCTCGGAGTAGCGTACACCGCGAAACATCAAGTCAGTCTTGTGGATCAAGGTCTGCGGTAACTCGGAAAATAAGCTTCGCAGCGGTGTCGACATCCAACAGTCCTCCGACGGAGTTTAAGCAGCGACAGGGGAGCAGCCATGGCCCAAACGTGGTTGCTAGCACGCTTCACGTACCGTCGCGAGTAACAACGCGCAGCCGTTCGGAGCCCGGTGAGCGGTTACGGCGCGCTGCGCTCCATGATGACAAACTCCACCCGGCGATTGCGTGAACCCGCGCCTTTTGTCTTTGGGTCGACGAGCGGGCGGCTGGTGCCAAAGCCCTTGGCTTCAAGTCGCGCGGGCGCAACGCCTGCACCAATCAAGAAGCGTCGCACTTCTTCGGCGCGCTGGGCCGCAATCCAAATGTCGAACTTACCATCCACTGACCGGCTCGCATGCCCCTCAATCCGGACGCGACGAAGCTCCGGATGTGCCTTCAATACGTTTGCAACAACCCGCAAAACCGCGATCGATTTCGGTGCGACCTTGGGTGTGCCGTTGACAAAGTAGATTCGGTCCTGGAGTTGGATCTTGGTGCTCGATAGCTTGATGACCGGCTCGCCGGGTTTTGTGACGACCACCGAAGGCTCGGCACCTGTGGAATTCAGGGCGGCGGGCAAGGACGTCTCAGCCTCTCCCATCTCGGCCGCTTCTGTACCCGCGGGTTCAGGTTCCGTAATCAATGTCGGCTCGGGCGCGGCAAGGTGGGCCGGTTCGGGTTCGGCGAGTTTCACAGGCTCGGAAGCGGGCACGACCAGTGTGGGCTTTTGCGCCGCAGGTTGAGTCGTCAGGTCCGTCACCTGGGCAGGCATAACCTCGGCGTCGGCAGGAGATGCGGGCGCGACACCGAAAAGCCGTGGATGCAGGTGACGAAGATCATCATTCCAAGCTACGCCAACCAGAACACGCACCGCAGGCATTCCAAAGCCGCCGGTCAGACCCCGGCCGATGCCCGCCTGTACGATGAAATTCGGGAGTATCCGAAATTTGCCGCCTAACGTGCCTTCTACGGGCCGCACCTCTTGGCCTGGCCCATCGCTCGCCGACAGTGTCGGGTTTGGGTCATGCATGAAACCAAAGGAACCGTTGAGCCCCGCCCCCGCGGTGATCTGGTTGTCGAGAAAGGCATATTCGGCCGACGCCGACCAAGTCATTTCGTCGTTAACATAGAGGTCGCCAATGCGCCGGTCTTTGTAGCGCCAGAAATACCCAAGGCTCGCCGAAGTGGCGACCGGGCCGTATCGAAACTCCCCAAGCACCCGCGGCCACGCCGTCATGCCGGTGTTGCCAATGAAGCTAGCGCCACCATTGAGCGGCAGTGTGAAGGACAGATCTCCCGCGATCGCAAAGCCGTCCCGATGCCACAAGCCAACGCGGCCGCCAAGCTGCGGATCGCCCATGCCAGTGGTGGCCATTGAGTCGGCCGATCCAACCGGTTGGAAATCGGAATACTGCGCGAGCACGAGCGGCAAGACGAGCCGCACATCGGCGACGCCAAATCCCACGACCAAGCCCAAATCTGAGGAAAAACGCGACGAAATGAGGTCTGCACCCGGATCACAGGCGTCCGAGCCGTTTTTGACGCACAGCTGCATAGGAGACTTCTGCATGTTCAACATGAAAGAGGTGCCATAGGCCAACACCCCCAACGGGCGGGCGCCATCTTGAAGCCCGACACCATTGGGATCAGTGCTGAGATTGAAACGCTCGAAATCAAACCGCGCAAATACCCGCTCGGAGGTGGCCGTTTGGGCTTTGGCCGTAATCGCGGCAGAGACAAGCGCAAATATCGTCACGCCGATGGCGCGCATGATAGCCGATTGATTCATCGGGCTCCCCTCCAGAAGTTCGGTGGCGGGATTGGACCGCCGTCCGAAGGATCGTGGCACATCAACTGTTGGCTACGCCGTTACTTCCGACGGGCACGTCGCAACACACCCCACGCAGCCATCCCCAAGGCCCACAGCCCCAAGGTGCCGCTAGAGTTCGTTTCGGCCGCACAGCTACAACCGCCGCCGCCCACTGCCACCGAGATCGACGGCTGCACCGTGAAGGTGAGCGGTTGCGACCACTCACTGGCGTTGCCTGAGGCATCCACGGCCCGCACATGCCACACATAGGTATCGCCGCGGGTGAGGTTAGCCTGTGGCACTGCCGAGTGTGCTTCGATCGCGCTCGCTTCAAAGACTAGCACGCCGCTGTCGAGCGCCTCGGCAAAGACCTCGATACTGTAGGTCACCGTATCGGCCTCGGGGTCCACCACCTGCAACCAGGTAAAGGTGGGCAAGGTATTGTCAACCACCGTGGCGTTGGCGGGTTCGAGCGCTCCGGGTACGGGCGGCGCGTTGTTGCCATCGGTGCGCAGGAAGCTACACACCTCGCTCCACGGGCCTACCACGTAGGAATCCCGTGCCCTGGCACGCCAGTAGTACGTCTGATCTTCGGTGAGATCGACCGCGACGATCCAGGAGGTTTCACCATTATCGCCCGACGCCAAAAGCGAGGAGCTCGCCACTCGCTGGCTCAGGCTAGGTTCGGAATAGAGCTCAAAGTCATAGCGCAGGGCAGCCGTCACCGGGCTTGTGGCATTGCTCACCACCAAGGTGAGGCCAGTGGCACCAACATGTGCGCCACATACCGGTGCCGTGGCCGTAGGACTCGACGGGCCTTCATAGGCCATCGGATCCGTACCACCCAAAAACTCCTGCTGATTGGTGCGACCATCGCCGTCTGGGTCGCCAAATTGGTCTTGCGATGTGGTGTCGCCGAAATGCTCAGTCTCCCATGCATCCGGTAGGCTATCACCGTCGGTATCGTCAGTGTTGCCCGTGAAGGTCGAGAGCCGCGCGGTGACGTCATTCACGGTCGACCAGTCGCTGGTAGCACCATACTGATCCACCGCGCGAACGCGCCAGTAGTAGGTTTGTCCACTCACAAGCTCGATCGGCAGCAGGCTGCTTGTGCCACCGACAAGATGCACGGCCGCCACGGGCTCACCGCTAAGGTCTACGTTTGTGTAGACTTCGATGTCGTAGAACACCGCATTTCCTTCGGGATCAGTCACGGCCACCCAGGTAAACACGGGCCGTGCCGTCGCAACGGCACCACCATCCGGCGGATCGATAAGCGACGGTGCGCCTGGGGCGTTGTT
>JAKLEG010000483.1 GCA_022703175.1 Myxococcota bacterium
CACCGGGTTTTTGCGGTGCCGGTTGCGAAGGTGGTGTCGGTGCGCGAGATGGGTGACGACGTCATTCACGAGGCCAATGGCGCCACATACCTGAGTTTTCGCCATGCTCTGGCGCCTGTGGTGTCGTTGGGAGCGCTTCTGGACCTGAATCCCGACAAGGTGGCGACGTTTGCGGTGGTCCTTGAGGACAGCCGTGATTTGGTGGCCGTGGCCGTGGAACGGGTGGTGGGTTATCAGGAGATTGTTGTGAAGCCGCTGGGTGATCCGCTGGACCGACTAGAGTGGTTCTCGGGCGCCACCATTCTCGGCGATGGTCAACCGATTTTGATTCTTGACCTGCCCAAGGCCATGCGGGCGCGGATGGCCGCATGAACGCCGTACGTCTGACCCTACCCGATCGCGATCGGGACGCGCTGTTGGAAGTGATCAACATTGGCAGCGGCAATGCGTTGTCGGCGCTGTCACGCATGTTGTCTGGCGTGCGGCTCGACATGTCGGTGCCTCAATGGTTGTACAGCCCAAACGACATCGGAGCGCGCGACCTTAACGGTGACGGTGTTTTGGTAAGCATGGACGTCGTCGGGCCATGGCCATGTGGCATGGCGGTCGCGATGGAACAGCAGGCGGCATCTGAGCTCGCGGCGGCACTGTTGCGACGGAGTGTGGAGCCGCTGATGGTGGGAGGGGAGCCGGAAAGCGCGCTGGTCGAGAGCGTCAATATTCTTTCCTGTTCCTTCCTGGGGGCGTTTGCGGCCCTCGTTCCTGGGGTTTTTGTACCGCGTCCGCCTGTGGTCGTTTACGGCAAGCTAGCTGCCCTATTACGCACGCAAATGGGCCCCAACGGACTCGCCATCGGGAACCGGTTTGTAGCGAAGAATGGCGGCATCGCCGGCCACATCTTGTGGCTCGCGAACGCGGATGTCGCCACGAGCGTAAGCGCCGGATTACGTCCGAGTGTCTCCGGCTGAACAATCGACTGTCGGCGACCTTGCGGGTTGCTCGTCAAACGCCTAGGTAACAGGCGTTTGTGTAGGCACTAGGATGAACAAGATGGGCTATCAGCGTTTGCATATTCAACCGATAGGCGGTGTCGCTGGCGACATGCTGCTCGCCGCGTTGTGTGACCTTGGCGCAAGTCAGCTAGCGCTGGATTCGGCTTTTGCCAGCCTTGGCATCTCGGGACTCAGGTTCGCGATCCGCGAGGTGCGACTGAACGGCGAGCGTGCCTTGTATGTTCGCTCCCTGCGGCCACGCAGAGACCCTGCCTGTCGTCATCTGGATGAGGTCTTGGAGATTCTGGAGCGCGCCGAGGTGGCGGCGCCAGCGCGTGCGTTGGCAACACGGATCTTTACGCGCTTGGCCGCGGCCGAGGCCAAAGTTCATGGTGGCGGCGCCGATCACGTGCACTTGCACGAGGTGGGTCAGCTGGATTCGATTCTGGACGTTCTGGGGGTGGCAGTGGCCTATGTGGAGCTCGGTGCCCCCAAAGTGACGTGCATGCCTTTGCCCATCGGTCACGGAACGGTTGTGACGATGCATGGCCAGCTCACCTGCCCCGTACCGGCGGTGCGGGCGTTAGCGCGCCAGGCTCATGTTCCGCTTGTGAAGGTGCCGCTTGTGGGGGAGACGGTGACGCCCACAGGGATCGCGGTGGTGGCAGAATTGACTTCACGGTATGTGCATACGCCCCGGGGAGCGCCCAGTCAGGTTGGGGTCGGAGCTGGCACTCGGCGCTTTGCCGATCGAGCCAATGTGGTGCGCATACAAGGGTTTGAAGGGCGAGTTGGCGCATGAGTGATGAGAGAAGCTTCGGCGGCCTCGGAAGCGAGCGCGATGTCTTAGATGGCATCAAGAGCTTGGTCGATGAGATCAACGATCGCCCGACCTTGGGGGATGTGCTCAAGACTGTCGTGTTGCGCATGGCGCAGCTGTTTGGTGTCGAGCGAGTTTCAGTGGTGTTACTCAAGGCTGGTGAGGACGTCGCCTACGTCATTGCTGAGCAGGAAGAAGCCTTACTCGACAACGTCGTGGTGCGTCTAAGTGACTATCCGGAGCTGCAAGCGCTGATTCGTAGTCGAGAGCCACTCGTGATCCCTGATGTCCTGGGGGATTCGCTGCTGCATGGGGTGCGTGCAAAGATTCAAGATGCCAAGAGCCCGCCTAGGGCTGCCGTGTTGTTTCCGTTGCTACACAACAAAGAGGTCGTCGGCGCCCTGTTTCTGCGCAGCAATGCGCACCTGGAAAGCGTCGAGGAGCGTTTGGTAGCCACAGGCCGCCTGGTAGCAGCTATTACTTCTGTGGCGATTGGCAGTGCCCTGGAGCAGGACTCTCTGTTGTCTGAGCAACGACGCCTGATTCGCAAGAAGGCCGAGGCCGATGCCAAGGTGGCGGGTCTGCAGCTGTTTTCGGAGTTCTTCGCTCAGGCGCACGACGGCATCGTCGTGACGGGAAAGAGCGGCGACATTCGTTATGTCAATGCGGCGGCGGCTGCCATCTTGCGACGCGAGCCTGCCGGCATGTTAGGTACGCGTTTTGTGGATCTTTTGGCGCCACGATCGCATGTCTTGGCCGAGCGTGCGGTCCGTGGGGACGACGTCGGCGACCGGTTCGGTTACGTCGATCTTATCGCCCGTGCTGGTGACGATGAATTGGTCATTTCGGCCGCAATTCGGGCGCTCGACTCGCCGGATGCGGTGTTGGTGAGCTTCCGCGACGTGACCGAGCTCCGAGAGATCGAAAGCGAATTGCGGCAAACCAAGGAGTTTTTGGAGAACCTGATCCAAAGCTCAGTGGACGCCATTGTGGCCGCAGACATCGATGGGCGCATTATCTTGCTGAACCGGGCCGCGGAGAGGCTGTTGGGCTACGCTGCCCGTGACGTGGTGGGCAAGATGACGCTGACGAGCTTGTTTCCACCTGGCGACGCCGAGGATGTGATGCGGCGGCTTCGCTCCGAGGCTTTTGGCGGGCGCGGCCGCCTGGAGACGACTCGCAAGGACTTGTTGGCCAACGGCGATGAGCGTGTCGCGGTGAGTTTGACCGCTTCGATCATTTACGAGGGTGAGACCGAGGTTGCCACCGTGAACGTCTTCACCGATCTGCGTGAACGTCTGAAGATGGAGGAGAAGTTGAGCCACGTGCAGCGACGCTTGCAGTCCAGCGAACGTCAGGCGGTGGCCGCGGAGCTAGCCGGCACGGCTGCGCACGAGCTGAATCAACCTCTAACTTCGATTCTGGGCTACGCCGAGATGATCCGCAGGCGCATCCCCGAGACGGACGTGAACCGCAAGGCCATCGACACGATCTGCCGGGAGACCGAGCGGATGGCCGGAATTGTCAGGAAAATTGGGCAGATCACCGCGTATGAAACCAAACCTTACGTGGGCGGGTCGCAGATCTTGGACTTGAGCGGCGGTGAGGAAACGTCCGACGTTGCGGCGCCAAAAAGTTCGGGCAAAGTGCCATGACGCATCCTGGGAGGAGGCGCGGACACCGGTGCTGCCTGGCGTTGGTGGTTTTTGGATTTACGTGGGTGAGTCGATCTGCGGTCGCCGAGAGTAGCGGCGACACTCTCACTGCCGATGCGATTGTTGCCAAGGTGTTGGAACGGAACGCCTTGGGATTTGACAACGCGGTGGCACGACTGCAACTCGTGACTCGCACCAAGAACGGTGGCGACAAGAGCCGCGTGGTGGAGGTGCGATCGCTCAGGCGCGGTGTCCAAGGCAAAACCTTGGCGCGTTTCTTGAGTCCGGGCGAGGTTGCAGGAACAGCCTTTTTGGTGCTCGAAAACCGTGACCGCGACGACGACCAGTATCTGTATTTGCCGGCGTTGGGGAAGGTGAAGCGGATCACCGTGACGCAGCGCCAGCAGCGATTCATGGGCACTGAGTTGACCTATGCCGACTTAGAATCTGCCAACCTGCGCAGGGCAAACCTAACGCGCCTCGCAGACCAAAGCGTTGCCGCGCAACCGACCTTTGTGGTCGAAGCACGGCCGCGTGAACCTAAGGAGAGTGACTATGCGCGGAGCGTGGCTTACGTGCATCAAACGGCGTTTGTGCCGGTGCGCGTGGAGTTCTTCGATAAAGCCAACGTGCTGTTGAAGGTGCTCACAGTCGCCAAACTTGAACAACGCGCTGGGCGTTGGGTTGCCACCGATACCTCGGTGAAAAACGTGCAAACCCAGGGAGTGACGCGATTGGTGGTGGAGGTGTTGGATCTCGTTACGATTCCTGACGAACGCGAGTTTACCGAGCAGGCGTTGCTGGGCGGGTAGCTGGTGGGCTCGACACGATGGCTAAACGACTTCGGCATCGAGCCATGGTGAGCGTGAACGTGGTCGAGCCAGTCTTCAAGGCTTTTGGGGCGTTGGTTGTTGCTGGGCTTCTCTTGGCACCGCTTGCTGTCAGCGCCCAGTCGACTGCCGTTGGCGCGGCGGTGGACACCGAACCTCAGGTCTTGATGCTGGTCCCGGAGTCGCTCACGCCCGCGGCATCGTGGCCCGTGATGGGGGCGACCGAGCTGCGTATTGGCTTGGGCTCGCGACTGTTGGTTGATACACAAATGCGGCCTCAAGGGGAGGCCGTCGCCGAATGGTGGAACAGCGGTAACTTGCGGCTTCACCACAAAACGGAAAATCACCTGCGGGTCGTTGTCGAAACGCGTGCGCGGTGGGGCATCGCGCTGACACGTGAGGCGGAGCTGTTCGGCAAAGCAGCTGGGGACGACGACTACCGCGCGGTCGGTACCGTGGATCTCCGCGAGGCTTACCTCAGCTATGCGACGGGCGCATGGAGCTTGTCGCTCGGCGAACAGCTATTTGTTTG
>JAKLEG010000484.1 GCA_022703175.1 Myxococcota bacterium
GCCAGTTTGACGCGGTGGTGAGCCAGTTACTGAGCGACGCCGCGGTCTTGCCTACCCGGCGCGAACGCCTGGTTCTGCATACCGGCGATTGGGTCTCCAGCGGCAGCACGGAGCTGGAGTGGCAGAGTGAGGTATTGAACCCCACAATGCCCAACCTCCGACAGATGTTCGGTAATCTGCTTGTCGTGGGCGCGCGCGGTAACCACGAAGGCGTCGCGACGCTCATGCGCAAGTATTTCCCGTGGCCCTACGTCTCCCCAACAGGTAGCTATTTTTCCTTTAATTACGGTCCCATCCACGTGACCGTCGTAGACCAATACGTGGCGTACCACCTGACGAGCGAGCAGGCGTTTTGGCTCGGCCGGGATTTGCGCAACGCTCGCGACCAACTCAAGGTGTTGGTCTTTCACGAGCCGGCCTACAGCGCTGGCGGCGGCCACTTAAACAGCGCGGGCGCCATCGCCAACCTGGTGCCCTTCGTGCGCGCGTTTGGCGTAAGCGTCGTGCTCTCCGGACACAACCATTACTATGCACGCGTAACCCAAGCAGATACCCAATACATCACCGCGGGCGGCGGTGGCTCACCGCTGCACACGCCGGACCCGAGCTTCGCTGTGGCTTGTGCCGACAAGAGCTACAGTTTTGCTCGCTTCGACGTGACACCGAGTGCTTTGTACGGCTGGGGCATACGCGTAGATGGCACCCAGATCGAACAATACGTGGTGCCCCGCCACCCCGACGCGACACCCCCTGCAATCACCACAGCGCAAGTGCTACCTGGGGGTACTGAGGTCGTACTGCAGTTTAGCGAAGCGCTCGCGATGGACGCCCAAGAGAACAGCAACCTTGCCCTCGAACACTTCACGACCAGCACCGGCACCCTCACCAGCGTCAGCGTGAGCGCAACCTTCGCCGAAGTCCGCCTAACCGTCAGCCCAGCAGCCCTCCCCAACCGTTGGCTGTGGATCGGTGTCACTGGCCTGGTTGACCTCTATGGCAATCCGATGTCCACCCAGGCTTTAGAGTTGCTCGTGCCGACCTTGCCAACTGACGATGCCGAGGGAGACACAGACGGTGGCGATACCGACAACGAGCTTCGAAGTGATGCGCTGTGGGCAGATGGCGACGTCTCGCCACCACTGGCTGCCACCAAGCTGTCAAACTCGGGATGCAGTTGCAACACCACCACCTCCGTCCAGCACCGCGCTCTTGGCGCAGCGGCCATCCTGTGGTTCGAAAGCTTGCGGCGCCGACGTCGTCGTTACTCTGACAACGATTGCGCGTAGGCAAAAACGGCCTGCTCTTGAGCTACCGTCTCAACCGACCCGGGTCGGAGTTCACGCACATAACGAAGCGCCTCAGCAGGGCTTAAACCCTCGGCCACGAAATAGGCAGCGACAAACGTGCCAGTACGCCCGAGTCCGGCGCCACAATGGACTCCCACCTTGCCCCCCGCGGATAGCTCACGCCGCACCATGGCCACAAATCGCGTCAGATCGGCGACGGTCGGTGCTGTAAAGTCAGCAACTGGAATGTGGGCTCCCGCCAGGTGGTGTGCCCCCAGCGCCTCAAGTGGCAGCGGTTGCTCAGTCAGCGAAATCAATAATGTAATCTGTTGACCACACAAGTAGTCCAGATCCGCGGCCAACGGGTGCCGTACCCCGGGCTTGGCCATCGCAGCCAAGCTGTCGTCCACCACCCAACTGAAGCCGTACACGGGTTCTCCTTGCTCAGCGCACACAGAGGAAACACGCGCAGGCGGCGTTTCCAGCAAACAGGCACCCGCCAGCAACGCCGAACCGACCCACCCGCGACACCACCAAGTCATGGGGCATTCTCTATCATCGACACCCACGCAGCGCGCAGCTACTCACACCGCTCCATTGGCAGGTTGCAGCTCAGCCCCTCAGGGCAATCGTCCGGACTGTCGCACGGCACGTAGCCACTGACGCGCACCGGCACGTCAGCACGATTCTGGGCCATAAAGTCCACACACCCGGCGTTCACCTCCCCATGATCGGCGGTGTAACGCGACAAGCTGCCACTCGGAAACCCCGACACCCCAGCCGCCAACATCGCGTCGAGGAGACCGCTGGGAATAACAGCGTCACCGCTGTCCTCGAAGTCGCAGCTCACCGACATCGGCGAGGTGCCATGTTGGTCGATGTTCACCTTCAAGGCTACCCGCGAGCGCATCCCCGCGGGCGGCGGTGTCCAATGCACGGGGACATCCTGGCCCGCTGTCATGACCCAGCTGTCGTCGAGTCCGGTGAGCACCGCCACGCCATCGGCCGACAGAGAATAGGCAGCAAAGCCACTGCCGCCCGCCACGTCCAAACGCATCGGTTGCCCCGCAGAAAAGAGCGGGTGCGGCACGTCAGTCGCAAAGTAGTTATTGCCCGGCGGCAACGGCTCCATCTCGACAGGCACCGCGAGCCCTTTTACGGACACATGACCAACGTTCTGCGTAAGCGGATACGGTACGCAGGAGTGCTCGCGGTTGCAGGTGGATTGCGGATTGCACGGCGGCGTGCAGGTGAGCGAGGGCCGCTGCCACAACGTACAGGCGCCGAGTTGTTGCACTTGGTCTAAAACAGCTGCGGGAACCACGCCGCTGGCAATTTTCCCTTCGACGTACGAATACGGCGCAAGCACACTCACAACAAAACCACCCAACCGCTCGGCCACCGTACACGGGCCATGGAGTTCCCCAGGCTCCACAGACTCGGAGCTATCGCTGTCCCCCATGGCAGGCAAAGGCTTGGGGTCATGGGTCGAGTCACCACAGGCCCCCATTCCGAACAGCACCACCGCTAGCACGCGCGGCCTCATGGCGCCTCCGTGGGGAAGACCACCGGCCGGCCACGCACACCCACATCAGCCTCAAACAACCGACCTTCGTCGCGGTCGGCGATATACATCTTATCCAACTCGAAACCGCCCCGGCCGATACCCCAATGGATGTTGGGAATCCAGGAAGAGTGCGGTTTGAACACCAATTGCGCCGCGCTGCCGTCCAGCGAGCCTTCGGGGGGGAAGCGCCATACTTTGCCGACGGTGTACTCGGTGACATAAACGTTGCCACAGATGTCAACGCCGATGCCGTCCAAGCCGCCGTGCTCGCCTTCAGAGCCAGAGCTGACACACAGCAAGTGGCCATCGTAGTTTTCGCAAGTGCCGTCGTACCCCCAATACAAGCAGAGATCGCCTTCGACCTTGTCTTGGCAAGGCGTCAGGTCGACGCACTCGGAATAGCCCATCGATGACAGGCAGACGCCAGGATTGCCGTCGAGCTCGCAATCAGCGCCCGAGGGTTTGCCATCACAGGGCTCAGGCAGCGTACAGTACAGGGCGCCCGCCTCACCGACACAAATCCCCAAACCGTCCCCGGTATCGCAGGTGTCGCCCATCGCCTTGCCCTCGCACGGGTCGGGCACGGCGCAATCCAAGTACCCGCCAAAATCGGTGCACACGCCGACCTGCCCGTAGTAGTCGCAAGCATCGTCTGGTTGTTTGTGCAAACAGGGGCCATCTAGGTCGCAGAGCAACCCGCCTGTGCTGGTGACGCAAAAGCCGCTGTTCCCCCACACGGAGCACCCATCGCCAGCGAGCTTGCCTGAACAGGGGAGAGGCTCCACGCAGGTGAGAGCACCGTCGATATCGATGCAGGTCCCTGGCATGCCATAAAAATCACAGGCATCGCCCGCTTGTTTGCCGTCGCAGGCCGCTGGCTCCACGCACTCTAAGCCCCAGACCGTCATCTGGCATATCCCAGGCAAGCCATAGTTGTCGCACGCCTCACCCTCAGCCTTGTCTGTGCACGGTCCCACAAACTCACACGACAGCGTGCCCCCGGACTCCACGCATTGCCCGACCTCGAACTCCAGTTCACAGGCGTCACCTGCGACCTTGCCGTCGCAGGGATCGGGGACCATGCATTCGATGACCCCTCCCACGTCGGTGCAGACGCCGCTCGTACCCCAGGTATCGCAAGCTTCGCCATCGTGCTTGCCGTCACACGCAGAGATCGGCTTGCACTCGGGGAGCTCGGCGACCACCGCACAGCGCCCTTCGGTACCGATCACCGTCGTGCAGGGATCCTCGGGCGACAGCGTCGCGCACTCATCCACCGGGCCAAGGGGTGAGCGGGCGAACAACCGCGGCGGCGCCCAACTGCCGTCGGGGTTGCGTTCAATGGCGTGGATGGTACCGCCCATAAATGAGCCGACGTAGAGCGTTTTATAACCGTTGCCGAACACCAGGCCGTTTGGGTTTAGGAGCCTGGTGGCGATGATTGTGAAGTCGCCGGTATCGGGGTTGATGCGACGAACGCGACCCGCGTCATGCTCGCTGACATAGACATAGCCCTCGGCATCCACATCGATACCGTTCGGATACACCAAACCGGCGAGCACCGTCGTGTAGCCGCCGGCAGGCGTAACGCGCAATAACGAGCCGGTCGCTACCGCATTCACCAACAGATCGCCGTTCGGCAAATAGCGAATTCCGGCTACGTCGGCACCTATCCCAGGTACCCACGGCATCAGGCTCCCATCCTTGGTGTGCCGTACGAGCGAGCCCTCGTTATCCACCGACACCACTCGACCTTGGCTGTCGAAAGCAAAATCCTCGGCCTGGGTAAACCCAGGCAGCTCGCGAAAGGTCACGGGGAGTGTGGGCAGATTGCCGCATGCCGGATCGAAGGAGTCGTGGTCACCCGCCGCGGCGTCACCGGGCCGAGCGCGGTGATGGCCCTTGCCATCGTCGGTGCACGAGGCCACCCCCTGTAGCGCCATAACGCCCAACCATAACCACAAA
>JAKLEG010000485.1 GCA_022703175.1 Myxococcota bacterium
ACTTCCCTTGGGTGAACAGGTAAGTCTTGCAGGTTTCCCAGATGAGCTCGGAGATTTCCCGCATCGCCTTGTGCACCGGCAAGTTGCGGATCTGTACGAATTGCACCAGGCCAAACGCGATGCCCGCCAGGCAGATGAATAGGCCACCCAACAGCAGGTTGTAGCCGTTCATGCCGCCTACTGTGACGCTGCCAAGCGGCGGAATCTTGAGGTCGGCTTCGCTTGCCAACGCAGGCGTGGCCACGAGCAGGGTCATCAACGCTGCGACCGAGCCTTGCGCGATGCGGGCCAAACCCTTCAGCCGCGAGGCATCAGGGGCATGTTGGGGAGTCGTTGCTGCCGCCACCGGCTCAAGCGCTGGGATAAGCAGCGCGCTGACGCGACAGACGAGGAAATTCACGAAGCTCATGGATGAACTCTCCTGGCACTGCGCGCTCGCAGTACCCAAGGTTTTTGACGCGTGGTTGGCTGTGCCTAGTAGGTGAGAGCTGGCCGTCTGTCAACCCGATTTTGTAACGATAACCGCAAGATGGCAGCCTCTGCTATGACCGGACGTGGCGAAGACTGGCCTTGGCTATGTCTGCCGACTGAATCGAGAGTACGGGCCGGCCGTCCGATGGGCAGCGAGGTCACTCATGTCAATCGCGGCCGTGCGCCTGCAGCGTTTAGGCTTGATGTTCGTGGTGGCGGGGTTGCCAAGGTTGGCCGACGCAGCCGTGGCGCCTCCTAAGACGCCGAAAGGCCTGCCGGCGTGCGTGGCGCCGCTGTGGCCCACCCAAGCCCCGCCAAGACATGAAGGCGAACGTTTTGACTATGCGGTTCAGGTGATTGGCCTGTCGTTGGGGCAGGTGCACATCGAGACCTCTAAGCGTGGCACCTATGCGGGCCAACCGGTCACCGAGTATCGAGGTTGGGTGGATCCGGACGCGGCGGTGTCGGCGCTGACCACGATGGATGGCCGGGCGTTTGCACTGGTGCCCGACCAAGGGTTTACGCCGGTACGATCGCTTTTGCGCTACAGCTTTCGGGGCGATCGCGTGGAGGAGCTGCAGGTGCACTCGAAAGGGGGGATTCAGGTGCTCATCTCGCAACAAAAAAATGGCGAGCGTGACGTGGAAGAACGCCAGTTTGCGACCCCCGTGCACGACTACTTGTCGGGATTTTTGCTGCTGCGCAGTCTGCCGCCTGGCGCCCAAGGGTGTGCGGTGATGTTGGGCAATCAAAAGGCTTACACGTTATGGATTGAGCCTCAGGGCCAAGAAGTGATGCCCACCCCAAACGGTACTGCGCTGCTCGATCGTTTTGTGGTGCACTATGGCTCGGACAAGAACAAGAGCGTGCGCGACATGATGGTGTGGCTCACGCCCGGACCGGAGCGAATTCCGGTGCGCGCGCAGGGGCTGAACAAGTACGCCCCGGTGGTGACGCTTACGGCGTATCGTCAGCCGCGGGGATAAAGGCAGGTTCGGGCGCGGGGGCAAAAGCGGGCACCTGGGTCAGGGGTTGTTGCTGATGCAGGTAGACCCGCGTGCCATGGCATTCCGGGAAGGCTGCGATCTCACGCCATTCGGGCAGCGCGCCTTGCTCCAGTTGTTGGTAGAAGCTGAAGCTCGCCAAAAACCGATCCGCGCCACGGCGCCAAGGATCGGCGTCTTCGCGGTTGCGGTAGCGCTCGCGAATTTTCTCGGTGGTAAGCATCACGGTCGCTTGCTGTTTTTCCAACGCCGCGGGGGTCATGCCCCAACTCGCTTTGGCGCGCGTAAAGCCAGTTGGGACGTAGGTGTAGTGATCATAGACGACGCTGGTGTCGGCAGCGACGTGGCGGCTTAGCCATTGGCCGACCTCCAGACAGGGGTTGGTGGTTTCGGCCACCCGTTCGGCCACGCGGTTTTGCAGCACTCCGACGCGTTCGCCAAGCGGGGGGCCTAGGGCGATGACCATCAACGTCGCGACCGCCCAGGTCACCGTTGGGCGTTTGAGCAGCCCGACCAATTGCGTGCCGGCATCGACCCCCAATAGGATCACGGCTGGCACCACGGGGTAGAGATAGCGAAACTCGAACATGCGGCTGTGCCACATCAAAAACGTCAGGTAGAGCGCGGTGAAACCGAGGTACACGAAGAGTGGCGTGAGTGGTTCGGGGCCAGGGCCTAAGGATGTGGCCGTGGGACGCAGGCGAGTAAACACCACGAGCACGACGAGGATGGCGATGAGCAGCAGCAGCGAGCCGCCCACAAGCTTTGTGTCACCCAGATAGCTGAGCCAGGTTGAGCCGGGACGCAGGTCGCGCGTGAAGATGCCGAAACTGACATTGGCGTGGTGCACGCCCATCGTCAACACGTGGGCTTTGAGGTTCCACCAAAACGAGGGGGCGGCGACCGCGGTGGTGACAAAAAATACGGCTGCGGCTTTGGCGCAATCTTGCCAGAAGGCGGCGCGGCGCAGACCGCCAGGCGTGGTGGCGGATTGCTTGGCGGCATGCACCCACAAGATGGCCAGGCCGATCACCGGCGTGACAAACGCACCCGCGTACTTGGTGACAAACGCCAAGCCAGCCGCCGCAGATGCGGCCCAAAGATAGCGGCGCTCTGCGGTTTCGACGTAGCGCCACAGCGGCCAGAGGCTCAGCGTCACGAGGGCGGTTTGTAGCGTGTCCGGGTGGGCCAAGAGCGCAAAGGCGAATAGATCCGGCGTGGTTGCCACCAACACGAAAGCGAGCACGCCAGCGAGCCCCCGGCGGGTCGAAGCGAAGGCGATCTGGCCCGTGAGCGTCGCGGTGAGCACCAGGCTAAGAATAGAGACGAGGCGCGGCCCGACGATCACTGCCGTGGCAAGCGGCACGCCGGTGAGCGTAAGCAGGAAGCTTACGAGCGCGCTGCCCTCCATGTACAGCGGTGGGTACCACCAAAAGCCGTAGTTTAGCGACGGACGGCTGAGCATGCGGAACAGCCCGTTGGCGATGAACTCCTCATCGCCAGAGAGGCTTGCTGCCAAGCGGCTGTCCAGCGCGCCATATGCGGCCAACGGCGCCAAGCAGAGGCAGGCGACGCCCGCGAGGGTGAGCAACCAGCGACGGAAAATCGTGGGATCGTCGAGTTTGGCAGGCAGCGACAACAGGCGTGCGCGGATCGTCATGGCGAGCGTGGCGTAGCATTGGCGTTTACCGGCGGCAAGAGGTAGCCGCGCAGGCGCAAGCGGTGGGGTCGGCTTCGAACCGACGCTGATTGACCCGGGACGGCCCGCATCGATAAGGTCCGCTCCCGTGACCCAAGCAACCACCGTCATTGTCGTGCCTTGTTATAACGAGGCCAAGCGTCTGCAGCTCGGCCCGTTTGTGGAGATGCTGCGGGCGTCCGGCCTCGCGGTATTGTTTGTCGACGACGGTTCTACCGACGACACCCGCCGACAACTTGAGGTCGCCACCGAAGCCGAGCCAGACCGCTTGCAGCTTTTGGCGCTCCCTCGCAATGTCGGCAAAGCCGAGGCGGTGCGGGCAGGCCTCGCGGCGGCGTTATGCAGCGGTGCCACCATCGTTGGTTACTTGGATGCTGATTTAGCGGCCCCACCCGCCGAGATGCTCTATTTGTTAGAGGTGATGACGCATGCCGGGGTCGATGTGGTGTTGGGCAGTCGCGTCAAACGGCTGGGCGCGCAGATCCGGCGCAACGAGCTGCGCCACTATGTCGGCCGCGTGTTTGCCACCGGGGCTTCGTTGGTGCTGGACATGCCCGTCTACGATACCCAGTGTGGGGCCAAGGTGTTTCGCGTCAATGAGATCCTGCGGGCCGCGCTCACCGAACCGTTCTTAACCCGCTGGGTGTTCGACGTCGAGCTGTTGCAGCGTCTGCGTTATGGCTGTGCCGGTGTTCCCGGGTTGCCGGTGACGGCGTTTTTGGAAGTACCGTTACGCGTCTGGCTGGATATCGAGGGCTCCAAAGTGCACACGTCCGATGGTGTTCGCGCGCTTTGGGATTTGGCGCGACTCGCGGTGGAGAGGCGATCGAGGAAGTAATGCAGCTCGGGCCGTATCTGCTTAAGAACCCATGGATTTTGGCGCCGATGGCGGGGGTCTCCGAAGCTCCCTTCAGGCGCATTGCGCGCGAATTGGGCGCCGGCGCGACGCCGACAGAACTGGTGAGTGCGCGCGGCTTGTTGCGCGGACAGGCGCGCAGTCGTCACTACCTCACGCACGATGCCTGTGAGCGACCGTTTTGGGTGCAGATCTTCGGCGGCGATCCGGTGGAAATGGGTGAGGCCGCCGTGTGTGCCCGCGAGTTGGGCGCCGAGGTGGTGGACATCAACATGGGCTGTCCGGTGAAGAAGGTGACGCAAACCGGGGCCGGCTCATCGCTTGCGCGGGATCTGCCGCGGGCGGCCAAGATTGTCGAGCAAGCGGTGTTGAAGAGTGGCATCCCGATCACCGCCAAGATTCGCTCGGGCTGGGATGCCAACTCCATCAACGCGATTGAGGCCTGTCAGCGCCTGGCGGACGCCGGTGTCACCGCGATTACGATCCATGCGCGGACGCGCGCGCAAGTCTACTCGGGCCAGGCCGACTGGTCGGTGATCACCCAAGCCGTGCGCGCCGTCTCGGTGCCGATCATCGGCAATGGCGACATCATGACCCCCGCCGATGCTCATCGCCGCATGAACGAGAGCGGTTGCGTGGCGGTGATGATCGGCCGCGGCGCCATGGGTAATCCGTGGATCTTTTCGTTGTTGTCGGGTCAACGCACCGAGCCACCATCGGCCGAAGAACGTTGGGCCATGGTGCAGCGACACTTCTTCGCCCACCTCGATTTCGTCGGCCGCG
>JAKLEG010000486.1 GCA_022703175.1 Myxococcota bacterium
ACATCCTTTCGGAGCTTCTGCGCCGATTCCCTGACCATGCTGTTTTGGCTGAGGAAACCGGAGCCCATGCGCGGTCGGGGGCGTGGCAGTGGCTGGTGGACCCGCTAGACGGCACGGTGAACTTTGCGCACCGAATGCCGCATTTTGCGGTGCTACTAGCGGTGGGCAAGCAGTCGGTCGGTGAATTTTCGCCGCAGGTGGCGGTGACCTATCAACCGCTCACCGACGAACTGTTTGTCGCGGTCAAGGGCCAAGGCACAACGTTGAATGGCCGGCCGGTGCGGGTTTCGCGCACCACGCGTTTGCTGGATTCGATGGGGGCCACGGGGTTCCAGTACGATCGGCTGTTTCGAGCCGATGACAATCACCGAGAATTTTGTCGTCTCAACCTCCTGACTCAAGGGTTGCGACGCGCCGGTTCGGCAGGCCTAGACCTCGCTTACGTGGCGGCGGGGCGCTTTGATTTCTATTGGGAAGCTGGCCTCAAGCCGTGGGATTTCGCGGGTGGCACGTTATTGGTCGAAGAGGCGGGCGGTCGGGTCACGGCGCTGGACGGCGGACCTGTGGTGTTGGCGCAAGGCACGGCATTGGCTGCCAACCCGGCGTTGCATCCTCTGGTGTGGGCAGCCTTGCGAGAGGCGCGTGCGTTGCCTGCGGCCAGTCGTGCAGGGCTCGCGGCGCATCTGCCGGCCGAGATTGCCGCGCGCCTGATTGTACCTGACGACACAGCGCGTAATTGACTCGTGCCAAAGGGCCAGGCTTAACTCGACGGTGTGAACCTCACTAACGTAGTGGCTTCCGCCGTGAAGCTTTTGAACCGCGTCAGCGACGAGATCGACACCATCATCACCAACCCTGAGGTGGAGGCGCGCATTGATGCTGTGCCTGCCAATTTAGGGCCGTATGGAGTGGATCCGTTTGGCTTCGATCCCCAATACCTCAAGCGCTATGCCGGCTTGCTGGTGTGGATGTACCGCAAGTATTTCCGCGTACAGGCCATCGGCACCGAGCGGATCCCAGAGGGGCGTTGCTTGCTGGTCGCCAACCACTCGGGACAGTTACCGTTCGATGCGGCGATGATCTCGACCGCGCTGTTTGTGGAGCGGGAGCCGCCGCGATTTGTGCGGTCTATGCTCGAACGGTTTGTGCCAGACACTCCCTTTGTCTCCACCTTCATGGCGCGTTGCGGCCAGATTTTGGGCACGCCGGAGAACTGTCGGCGAGTGTTAAGCAATGGCGATGCCATCCTGGTGTTTCCCGAGGGCGTTGGCGGTCTGAACAAGACATGGCGCGAGCGCTACCACTTACAGCGGTTTGGCCAAGGTTTCATGCGCCTGGCCATCGAAACCCAGACACCCATCGTTCCTGTGGTGGTGATCGGCGCGGAAGAGCAGGCGCCAAGCTTTTTTAACGCTAAAGCGCTTGGGAAGACCTTTGGCTTGCCAGCCTTTCCGATTACGGCAACGCATCCTCTGATACCCGGGTTGGGGTTGCTGCCCCTGCCGGTGCGCTATCATATTTATTTTGGCGAGCCCTTACGTTTTGAAGGTGATGCCAACGATGAAGATGAGGTGATCGTTAAAAAGGTCGAAACCGTCCGCTCCACGATGCAGGCGATGGTCGACGACGGCTTAGCCTCGCGTCACCATGTGTTTTGGTAGAGGGGGGCGCATGCGCATTTTGATCACCGGTATTTCAGGACGTTTGGGACGTCGCGTGGCGCAACGGCTGCGCCGGCATCACGAGATCATTGGTGTCGACCGGCGTCCCTGCCCGGCTCTGCCGACCGATGTGGTGCATCATCGTGTCGACCTGCGCCGGCGTCCGGCTGAAGACGTTTTCCGGAACAGCAACGTGGATGCCGTGATCCACATGGGCGTGGTTCATAACTTCCGCATTCCAGCCGAGAAGCTTTACGCCCGCAACATTATCAGCACGGAGACATTGCTCAACTATGTGAGCAAATATGGCGTCAAGAAGCTGGTGTTGCTCTCCAGCGGCGACGTTTACGGGCCGAGCCCGCAGAACAGCCACTTCTTGAACGAAGAGGCGCCGTTGCTCGCGAGCCAACGTTTTCCAGAGATTCGCGCGCTCGTGGCCGTGGATCGGATGGTGCAGTCATTCTTTTGGAAGTACCCCGACATCGAGACTGTGATCCTGCGGCCATCGTTCATCGTTGGGCCTAATGTTCGCAACGCCCCCTCCAAATACTTCGGTCTGACGGTGGTGCCGACGTTGATGGGGTTCGACCCGATGGTGCAGCTGATTCACGAGGACGATCTGCTGCGTATGATGGAGGCTTCGTTGCAGCCGCAGTTGCGCGGGGTCTTCAATCTTACCAGCACGCCGCCAGTGCCGTTGTCTCGCATTGTAAAGATTTTGGGCAAACCCACGGTGCCGGTGCCGGCGTTTGTGGCCAAGGCTCTGCTGGAACGTGCGTGGCGTTACCGCCTGACTTCATTTCCGGCTCCTGAGCTGGACCACATTCGTTACAGCACTGTGCTCGATACCTCGCGGGCGAGGCGCGAACTAAACGCTGAACCGGAACGTAGTCTATACGAGATCCTTGAACCTTTTCGGGTAGATGGGCGCACCGACGAAGCGGGTTAGCAGGCCTTTAAACGAGTTGCGCGTGTCGGGTCAGCAGCTGTTCGGTGATGGCCCGGTGCTCAGGCGCACCCAACCAACGTTTTAGCTCGGTGCGAGGTACGGGGGCCTTTTGATAGGCGTCCCGCCAGGTAAGCGCGCGTTTTTGGCATGCCAGGATCTGCTCGTGGCTGATGAGCTTCTCTTCAACAGCGCGTACGAGCGAGCGCTTGAGCTCCAGGATCACATCCGGAGCGTGGCAGGCCAAGAAGACATCCACCCCGGCGTGGATACCCATCGTCGCCATTTC
This sequence comes from Myxococcota bacterium, assembly GCA_022703175.1. GTDB lineage: Bacteria > Myxococcota > XYA12-FULL-58-9 > XYA12-FULL-58-9 > XYA12-FULL-58-9 > JACRCV01. The sequence goes on from JAKLEG010000486.1 coordinate 2,897, forward strand.
GGCAACGCGGTAGTGGTCGGCCACCGCTTTCATTTCGAGGTCATCGCTGACAATCGCGCCTTGGAAGTGGAGCTCTTCCCGCAGTGGCCGCAGCGCCGGGATCGAGAGCGTCGCGGGGTGTTGGGCGTCCAGGGCCTCCACCACGACATGGGCCGTCATCACGGAGCTGACGCCTGCTTGTGCCGCGGCCGCAAACGGCACCCATTCGATCTTTCGCAAACGGGGCAGCTCATGGCTTACCTTTGGCAGCGCCTTGTGGCTGTCCAGGTCGGTGTCACCGTGTCCGGGAAAGTGCTTTGCGCAGGCGGCGATGCCCGCCCTTTGCAGGCCGCGGATGAGCGCACAGCCGTGGGCGGCAACGTCGTTGGGGTCACGGCCGAACGAACGGTCGCCAATCACCGGGTTGTTGGGGTTGGTGTCCACGTCCAACACCGGCGCAAAATCGACATCGAAGTTCATCGCTCGCAGTTCGCGGGCGAGTGCGGTCCCAACGGTTTCGGTGAGTTTCAGGTCGCCCACCTGGCCAAGCACGCGCATGGCCGGCCATTCAGTGGCGGGGCGCCGCACGCGGGCGACACGGCCGCCTTCTTGGTCTACGCACAGAAGCAAACGGGCGGCCGGATCGAGCAGCTTCAGCTCGTGATTAAGCTCTGCCACTTGCTCGGGAGATTCGACGTTGCGAGCGAACAGAATCAATCCCAGCGGTTCCACCTCACGGAGGATTTCTTTTAACTCGGCAGTGACCTTGTTGCCGTCAAAACCGCAAATGATGGCGCGACCGCAGGCGGCGCGAATCTCCTGGCGCGTGGCGTACATGCTGAAACCTCCGCGGCGCACTAAACCACGGAACCCGACGCGCGCCCACCCGTCTCATCGGTTATGAACCCGGACACCCCCTGGCGACGCTTCGCTTCGCCGTGTAGGATGAATGGATGTCTGGCCGCGACCTGCTCTACAAGCCGAATGTACCGCTCGTCATTCCTGAGGAATCGAGCACGACCAAGCCCGCAAGCGACCGCGGCAATGTGCTTAAGCCAAGCAAGACGCGGGAGCTGGGGAGCGTCGGCGAGGCACCGGTGGCGCCGCCGCCACAGCCGCAAGTGCGCGAAACAAGTCAGACAAAGGCACCCGCCTTCAAGGCCGCGTATTTCAATCAGGATACGTCGGGTGTGCGCGAGGCTAACTTGCGCCAGCGGAATTTGCAGGCGTTGCGCGGGGCGGAGGGAGCTTCGGACCTACGCAAGGTTGTGTTGCCGCCAGCGATTGGTGTTGAAACACCAAATCCCGTGCAATTGCGCCAAGCTGGCGAGTTGATGGGTTTGGATGGTGCATTGGAGCTGAGTCTTTCGACCTTTCTGGGCCGGCAAAACGGTTGGGCTCGCGCTCGGGGTGTTACAGTCGAGATGATCAAAGAGCGACTGTTGCATCTGGAGACGATGGTGGCCGCGCGCAAAGCGGCGTTGGCGCGCATGGCGCAAGGTCGAGCCAAGCAACCCGCCACGTCCGTGACTGTGGTGCTTGCCAAGGATGCCAAGGGGCAGGCGCTCGATCAGGTCGAGGATGTTGCGCGTGCGGGCGCCGAACTTGTGCAGCGCACCGCGGGCCAGGCCGAGGGGATGCACAAACGCTTGGCGAAGGTTCTAGGGATCAAACGCTAGCCGCTTTCCTACCCACGATTGAAGTGATAAGAGCGGCCGCCTTTTTCTCGGGGTTCAGGGACGAGTGCGCACGTGATTGATCTGCATTGTCATTTATTGCCGGGCGTGGACGATGGTGCGCGTGACCTCGATGAGGCCTTGGAGATGGCGCGCGCACTGGTGGCACTCGGATTTACGCAGGTGGCGGCGTCGCCGCATATGGGCATGGGGCCTGGGGGGGACGTCGACCCTGAGGTGGCAGCCA
>JAKLEG010000487.1 GCA_022703175.1 Myxococcota bacterium
CACAGTTGAAGTCGCCGGCCAAAATCAGCGGCCGCTCCCGAGGCAAAAGCTCCTCGATCAACATGGCGGTCTGACGGGCACGCGTACGCTTGCGCAGGAAATCCAAGTGCACCGAGACCAGGTCGATGGCCCCGCCGAGGCTCGGGACCCGCACCGTGGCCCGCACGTAACCTTTGGTGTCATAGCTCGACTGTTTGAAGGCGCGCGAACGGTGAAAAGTCACCGGATAACGCGACACCACCGCCGTGCCGTAGTCCAACACCCAGGGCCATGAGAGCTGAGTGTGCTGGCCGCGCACCGCAAAATCCAGGCCGGTGTAGCGCGACAACGTATCGACATGGTCGAAGTAACCGCTCCACACCGACGGGCCATCGGCTTCCTGCAAGAGCAGCACGTCGGGAGACTCAGCGCGAATGGCATCACCCACCCGAGTAATTCCACGCGCAACCCGCTGGCGACTGAGCAGCGACTGGTGAAACGCGAGCTCCCGACCGTGCGCCACATTTAACGTGAGCACACGCACGCCTGGCGTCGCGGGTGCGGCGACTTCGGGAAGCACAGTGACGGGAGGGAAGGGCTCCAACTCTGGGGACAACGAAGCGCGATACATCGACATTAGGGTAACGGCCACAATCGGGCTTAGCAACGCCCCCACACACCCACCTTTACTTACGCGAAGTTGATAGCGTCGCATCGTCTCTTTACCGCGGGCTTTCTAGGTAGAGGTGCCGTGGGCCGCCGCCCACCACAAAGTGCTGCTCCAGCCATCGCCGATACGGGCTCTTGTGCGCTGGCTCCTCGTTAATGCTCTCGATGCGCAATGAGCGCCGTGGCTCCACGTGGCGCGTCAGCATCAAGGTCAAGGCCGCCACTGCCGCCGCTAGCCGAGTATCGTCGGGCGTCGCCAAGAAACGCAATCGCTGTGCGTGCTGCTCGATCACCAACACCAGCTCAGCCCCGCCATAGGCGAGCCAATTGCCGACCGCGCGGCGCGGCAACTCGGTGGGCAAACCTGGCAAGGCAACGCCCATCAGTGCGGCCGGATCAAGCGTGGGTACGCAGTAGGTGGGCGCCCAGTCGCGTGGCTGTTGTTCGCAGCGAGTAACCCAGGCGGGAGTGGCAAACTGTCGTGACAGTCCCTCAAAAAAACAACCACTCACCACTTCACCAGAGAGTTCCATCAGCCGAAAGGCGCGTGCCACTTGGGCCCAAGCCAATACCCCCCCCTCGCGTGCCACGAGCTCTCGGCAGACGAAGCCATAGCGCCCCAGCAACAACCGCGCTCGCTCCCGCGCCAGCGTCTCTTGATCCAATGGATCCGAAGCGACCACAGGCCAAGGCACCTTTTGCCAAGCTCCTTCCAGCGGTCGGCCGGCTTGCCAACGTGACAGGCGGGGGCGAGGGCCAGACACCGAGGGTGGCGCCGGCACCTCGGGCACAAAACCCTGCTGCACGCCACGCCGAATCACGCTGTAACTAGGGTGATGTAAAACCCCGGCCCACGCCTGCTCCCACACGTGCGCCGATGCGCTCGCCGTGCTTAGCCCTAAACGGCTCGCCAGCTCTAACAACGAGAACTGTGCTGGCATCTCGGAAAGCCAAGCAGGAATCGCAGGTGGCACCTCGCCAGCTAAGAGCTCAAGATCGTCGGCCAAGGCAAACAGACAGCGCTCAGGTCCGGCCCCCAGCCAAAGCAGCGGCGACGCTGCCAGCCACTCGTCCAACCAACGCGGCTGATAGTTCGTCATGCGCACCGGCAGCAGCTCGGTTTCCCATGCCGCGCAAGGTGCCGCGTACCCGACCAAGCGGTCCACGACATCGGGAAGCGCAGCCGAATCGGTGGCAGGTTCCAACAGCCTTTGGGCCAACGCCAAGAACGGCGCTAGCTCGTGAGACTTGCGGGCTGCACCGTGAAAACGCGCTTCGTAGCGCCGTCGGCGACACAACGCTTGCCAAAGCTCGGCATCACACACCTGTGGCTGGTCATCGTCGGCAAGCAGCACGCCCTGCACCAGCGCGCCATCCTCCACAAGTGACGACAAAACTTCGAAGAGTCGAGCCTCGGGGACGCCCAATCGACAGGGTACGTCAGCCACCGGCAGCGGCCCACGCGTCGCCAGCCACTCTGCGATCACATTCGCCAACGCCTCGTCGGCGTCCAAGTCGGCCGGGGTGGTCCAGGTCGGATAGTAACGTTCGAGCTCGCCCGCCACAGACGCGCCCCCGGTGACAACCTGCGGTGCCCAAGCCGCCAGCGGTCGCGCCAACGCGGCACTCAGCAACGGCAAGCGCTCCAAAGCCACCACCCAGGACCCACCGGTGCCTACCTCCACGCGCAACAGCCGCAACCCCAGCTCCGTACACCAAGTCACCAGCGCGCCCGGCATCGCGTCATCACAGGCCGCCATCAGCCCCTGCCATTCATTGGCGTCGAGACAAAGCCGCTCTTTGATGAGGGCCAGAAGCTCCATGGCGCTTTCGGGCGTTTCCCCGTGCCCGATCCCTTGGCGACGCTGCAACCACGGCGTCACCAACGTGGCGTCAAGCTTGGGGTGCTGCTGCCCGGTGCCGAGCACCAGCGACTGGAACAACTCAGCGTTCAAACGTGAGCCGGCTTGCTCGGGTGAGGCGTCGTTCGCGTAGATGAGTTGGTTAATCTCCTGCCATACCGCACTGGACGCCTGCGGCGAGGGCACCGTCGTGCGACACTCCGAAACCGCGATGGTACCTTGAACCACCGCGGCTAACTTGGCGGTAAGTCCCGGCAGATCGAGCGCCTCTTGGTAGGTGGTGCGTAGTGCCTCCACCACCAGTGGAAAATCGCCGCTCCCGGAGACGCTGGCCAAGAGTCGCTTGGCCAATTGACGACTACGCCACAAGGGCTCACGCAGGCGACCGGCGCGTTTCGGCAGGATCAGGGCACGCGCAGCTGCTTCGCGAAATTGCGCGCCGAAGGTACCACTGCTCTCCACCTGCGCCTTCAGGAAGGGGGCCAACGGCACGTCGGCCAATTGTCGCAACAACGCCACGACATCGGTGGCGTGGGGCAACCCCACCATCACACAGTCATCGTCATGGACAATCGGAGGCGGCGTGCCCAGCTCGCGGGTAAAAAGCTCGGCCAACGCCAACGCCAAGGTGCGATTGATGCGGCCGCCCCAAAGGGTATGCAGGATCAGGCGCTCGTGCTCCCGGCTGTCGCGCACATCCAGCGAGCGCTCCACCACCAAGTGCTGGGCATGCGGCAACGGCACGCGCGTCTGGCGGCGTTGCGCTACGAAGTAGCTCACCAAGCTGTCGGCCGAAGCAGCATCGAATGCGTGTTGCGAAATCAAACGCGCCCGAAAGCTTTCGCCCCCAGGGCTTTGGGCGAGCGCCTGCTCGGCCACTTGCTGTAACGCGGCCACCCGCTCGGAAAGACCCAAATCGCGGTCAAGCGCTTCAGCGCGCCAAAACGGCGCCATCGCACCGCTGCCGGCGATCGCGGTGACCCAAACGTCGTGCGCGGTGATCTCATCGATGCGCCACGTTTGCGTGCCCAACGTGAAGGCGTCGCCGACCTTGCGCTCCCACACAAACTCTTCGTCCAGCTCCCCCAAACGCCCACCACTGTTCGACAGCCGCAGTGGGTACTGGCCGCGGTCCACGATGGTGCCACCTCCGCGATACACCAGGCTGGCCACGCCCGCGACCGCCTGTACCACGCCTGTGACACGGTCCCACAGCAACCGCGCGCGCAGCCCTACAAGCGGCAGGTGCGCATAGCGCCCTGACAGCATCTCCAGCACCAACTCCAGCTCACCCAGGGTGAGCTCGGCGTAGGCGTCGATGCGCTGAAAGAACGCATGCAGGTCACTGACGTGCCACGGGACATGCGCCGTAAGCGCCAACACCCATTGCGCAAGAATATCCAGAGGCCGCTCAGGGGGGACCAGAGGCTCCAGGTCGCGTTCGGCCAGTGCTGGCACGAGCGCCGCCGCGTCGCGCAGGTCGCGCAAGTGGGTCGTGTACAGCTGCCCCGTGCTGGTGCCGGTCACCGTGTGTCCCGCACGCCCCAAGCGCTGCAAGGCAGAGGCCACCGAACGCGGGGTACCCACCAACAGCACCTCATCCAAGGTGCCAATATCAATTCCCAGCTCCAGTGAACTGGTGGCGACAATGGCGGTCAAGGCACCGCTCTTCAGCTTCTCCTCCACCCGCAGCCGCACCTCGCGCGAGAGCGAGCCGTGATGCGCGTAGGCCAACGGTGTGGGTTCGGCCTCATTCACCAAGCGGGTGACCTTCTCGGCCATGCGGCGGCTGTTGACGAACACCAGTGTCGAGCGGTTGCCACGCACGCGGTTACGCAGGGCCTCGGTCAGGCCCGGCCAAATGCCAGCGTCTGCCAGCCGCGGGAAGCGCACCTGAAGCTCGTAGCGCTTGGGAATGATCGGCGCCACCACGTGCACCTGTCGACGCTGCCGGACGCCGGTGGCTGTGCTGATAAAACCTCCGACGGCCTGGGCAATTCGCGTCGCCGGTGACACCGTGGCCGATAACGCCAAGCGCTGCACCTCCCCCGAAAGCTGGGTGAGGCGTTCCACCGCACACATCAAATGAGTGCCGCGCTTGTTCCCTAAAATCGCGTGGACCTCATCTAAAATGACCGTTTGCACCCCAGTCAGCAGCCCCTGGCCACTCTTGCTACTGGTCAAGAGCGCCAAGCTCTCCGGCGTGGTGATGAGGATTTCGGGTGGGTGACGGAGCATCTGCCGACGTTCGCCAGGCGGCGTATCACCGCTGCGGGTCAGCACGC